>JAGQRA010000212.1 GCA_020425885.1 Planctomycetota bacterium
AGTTCTGGAGACAGGCATCATCTCTGACTCTCTCATGCAGGGCGGGGCCGTCGAAAGACGAGCCCCGCACTTTTTTTGGGTCCTGCCTTCTTGCGGATCACCGTCTCGGACGGAATCCAAGTGTTCGACACGGCCTAGGCCCCGCCGGAAGGGGAAAACCGCCCGGCCACCGGACTCGAGGTGTAACCGATGCTCCGGCGGCACTATGCTGCGTGTGTCCGGCATCACCACCACCACAGTGCTGGGCAACGGGTGCCCGCGGCGAATGCCACGCCATCCGGTTGAGCGAACACCACATTCCCTGCGGCGAACCTTGCGAAGAACCGACGAGATGACCATGGACAGCTCGCGTCCCGACGCGACTGGTTCTGGCAAACACGCGGCTCGCCGCGCGACGAGAGCAGGCGGTGGCGCGAGAGCAGGCAGCTCTACCAGATCAGTAGGAGGGAGGAGCAGATGAGACCCAGGCTAGTCGACCACCCCACCGTGCGCGCCGATTGGGCCCGCCGCGGTTACTCCTGTGAACTCTGGATCGACCCACCGGATCGGGTGTGGCACGACTTCCAGCATGAAACCGACCTGTTGCTGCTGCTGCTCGAGGGCGCGATCCGCATCGAGCTGCCGGACCGCACGATCCGACTCGAGGTCGGCGACGAGGTCGGCATCCCGGCCCACACCCGGTTCACGATCCGACACGCCGGCGAGCAGCCCGCCCGCTGGCTGCACGGCTATCGTGAAGGTCAGGCTGCGGCCGGCTGAGCGCGCACGGCCGCGCCAGCTGTGACCGGGCCGCTGTCGGGCAGCCCCCCGGTCAGGCCGGATCCTCCGTCACATTCGGTTCCTGAAGGGTCCAGACCCCGCGCTGGCCAGGGGTCTCCTCGATGCCGACCGACAGCCGTTCGACGTGGAGCGTCGGCCACGTACCCCGCATGCGCTGCCGCAGTTCACGCCCGAACCAGGCCGCGAGGTTCTCGGCGCTGGTGTTCGAGATCGGCAGCACGATCACCTCGTCGGCCGGGATCAGGTAGCGGCGCTGCCGGTATCGGATCTCGATGCTGCCGCCATCGACGTGTTCGGCGGTCAACACCGGATGCTCGCCGGGGATCAACAGGTGTTCGTCGAGGTCGTCGCACAGCTTGCGGAGCAACGGCTTGATCTCCTTGAAGTTGACCACCAGTCCGTGCCGGTCGAGCGCCGTGTGGAGCTCGACGAAGACCTTGTAGTTGTGGCCGTGCAGGCGCTCGGCCGTGCCATCCGGAAAGATGAGGAAGTGCGCGGCGCTGAACTTGATGTAGTCCTTCTCGACCTGGATCGACCAGCTTTCGGTTGGCTCGGCTGACATGGCCGGCCAGGATACCGCGATGGACCTCGATGCGATCCCCTGGCGCACGACGCGCTACGCAGGAATCGCGGTCCATTTCTATGCCTCCGACAAGCGCACCGGCCGGGTCACCGCCCTGATCCGGATGCAACCGGGCCACGGCTATCCGCGCCATCGTCACCACGGCCGCGAAGAGGTCCTGGTCCTGCGGGGCAGCTACCGCGACGAGTTCGGCGACCACGCGGCCGGCACGTTTTCGAGCTACGACGACGGCACCACGCATTCACCGATCGCCGGCGCTGACGAGGCCTGCGTCCTGCTGGCCGTCGCCCACGAAGGCGTGGCGCTGGTGTAGCGGAGCGGCCCGGTCCCGACCTGCGGGCCGTCGCCGCGTTGCGGCGATGCAGTTACTTGTTGCCGGTGATGTCGGCCAGGATCTTGTCGGCGATGTTCGGCGGCACGGCCTCGTAGGTCGCCGGCTCCATCGAGTAGGTGCCGCGGCCCTGGGTGATGGAGCGCAGCATCGTCGAATACTGGAACATCTCGGCCAACGGCACCTTGCCGGTGACGGCGGAGATCCCCCCCGGCTTGCTGATCATCTCCTCGACGATGCCGCGGCGCGAACTCAGGTCGCCGATGACGTCACCGGTCTTCTCCTCGGGTGCCTCGATCTCGATCTTCATGATCGGTTCGAGCAGCGTCGAGTTGCCCTCGGCCGCCAGGCGGAACGCGAGCACGCCGGCGGCCTCGAAGGCCATGACGCTCGAGTCGACGTCGTGGCTCTGACCGTCCCACAGCTCGGCGGTGACCTTGCAGTACGGGAAGCCGATGCGGCCGCCGCCCTTGATCGCCGAGGCGATGCCCGACTGGATCGCCGGGATGTACTCACGCGGCACCGCGCCGCCCTTGATCGAGTCGATGAAGGTGAAGTCCTCGCCGTCGTCGCTCGGCGAGAACTTGACCTTGGCCACGGCGAACTGACCCGAGCCGCCCGACTGCTTGATGTGGCGGGCCTCGACGTCCTTGGGGCCGGTCAGCGTCATCTTGTAGGCGACCTTCGGCCGGCCGACCGTGACGTCGATCTTGTGCTCGTTCTTGATCGTGTTGCACTTCACCTCGAGGTGCAGCTCGCCCATGCCCGAGATCACCATCTGGCCGGTCTGCTCGTCGGTGCGGGCCTTGAACGTCGGGTCCTCGCGCACGAGACGACCGATGATCGACGACAGCTTGTCGCGGTCGCCGGCCGACTTCGGCTCGATCGCCATGCTGATGACGGTGTCCGGGAAGTTCATCGCCTCGTAGATCACCGGGTTGTCGCGCGTCGACAGCGTGTCGCCGGTGAAGGCGTCCTTGATGCCGACCACGGCGACGATGTCGCCGGCCTGCGCCACATCGAGCGGCTCGCGCTGGGCGGCATGCATACGCATCAGGCGGCCGATGCGCTCGAAGCGACGCGTACGGGCGTTGTAGTACTTCTCACCCTGCTTCATCTCGCCGGTGTAGATGCGCAGGAAGGTCAGGTCGCCGTTGGGATCGTTGATGGTCTTGAACACCAGGCAGGCGAACGGCTGATCGGGCATCAGCTCGCGCACGACCTTCTCGTCGGTCTCCGGGTTGGTGCCCTCGATCGGCGGCACATCGAGCGGGCTCGGCAGGTAGTCGACGATCGCATCGAGCACGTGCTGCACGCCCTTGTCCTTGAAGGCCGAGCCGCAGAAGGCAGGGGTGATGCCCAGCGCCAGCGTCCCCTTGCGGATCGCGATCATGATCTCCTCGTTGCTGACCTCTTCGCCCTCGACGAACTTCTCGAGCAGCGGGTCGTGGAACTCGGCCACGGCCTCGATCATCGCCTCGCGACGCCGCTGCGCCTCGTCGAGCAGGTCGGCCGGAATGTCGGACTCGGCCATGCGCCGGGCATCGTCGTCGGACCAGGTGAAGGCCCGCATCCGCAGCAGGTCGACGACGCCCTTGAAGTCCTTCTCCTTGCCGATCGGCATGACCAGCGGCACCGGGTTGGCGTGCAGGCGGGTCCGCATCGAGTCGACCGCCTTGTAGAAGTCGGCGCCGGTGCGGTCCATCTTGTTGACGAACGCGATCCGCGGCACGTTGTAGCGATTGGCCTGGCGCCAGACGGTCTCCGACTGCGGCTGCACGCCGGCCACCGCGCAGAACACACCGACCGCGCCGTCGAGCACGCGCAGCGACCGTTCGACCTCGGCGGTGAAGTCGACGTGGCCCGGGGTGTCGATCAGGCTCATGCGGTGTTCGCGCCACATGCAGGTCGTCGCCGCCGACGTGATCGTGATGCCGCGCTCACGCTCCTCGGCGAGGTAGTCCATCGTCGCCTGCCCCTCGTGCACCTCGCCGACCTTGTGGCTCTTGCCGGTGATGAAGAGGATACGCTCGCTGAAGGTCGTCTTGCCCGCGTCGATGTGGGCGATGACGCCGAAGTTGCGCAGGTTCTTGATCTGCTGCAGTACCTTCGGGTCCTTCTTGCCAGAGGCGGCGGGCTTGTTCGGGGTCGAGGATGACATGGTGGACTGACGCAAAAGGGGTGACACTGATACTGGGGCTCGGTCTTCGAGCCGGATCCAGGGGCTGCGGCGGCGGTCGAAGCAGGCCCGGACGCGCCGCATCGAGGCCCCTCCAGCACTGGAGAAGGCCCGGCCCGGGATCAGAAGGGCAAAGAAGTTAGCGTCCGACGCTGTTTCGTCAACTGCCGCCCGGCCCAGGTCCGGACTATTCGTGTCGCGGATCGACGCGACCATCACCCCCTTGGCGACGGCGCGACGGGCTTGCCGTCCAGATGTCCGACAGCCCGGACCGATGCTGAGGTATTACTGGACGCCTGGGAGAAGCTGAAATGCCTGCATCGTCGCTCTGGATCCGAGTCCTGCTGATCGCGCTCACCGCCACCGGGGTGGCGGCGCAGAAGACGCCCGAGGAGGCGCTGCGCGCACTCGCCGAGGGCAACCGCCGCTTCGCCGCCGATCGCTCGGTGCCGCAACCGATCGGCGAGGGCGTCCGGCGCACGCTGGCCCGGGGCCAGAGCCCGTTCGCGGTGGTGCTGTGCTGCTCCGACAGCCGCGTCCCGCCCGAACACGTGTTCAACTGCGGCCTCGGCGAACTGTTCGTGGTGCGAGTCGCCGGCAACACCTGCGATCAGGAGACCCTGGCCAGCATCGAGTACGCCGTCGAACACCTGAACACGCCGCTCGTCGTCGTGCTCGGCCACGAGAGCTGCGGCGCGGTCGCGGCCTCGGTCGACCAGATCGTGGCCCTCGATCAGCAGCGAGCCGTGGCCGCGCCGAGCCGGGCCATCCAGCAGCTGATCGAGCGCATCGAGCCGGCCGTGCGCAAGGCGCGGGCGCGCGACTTCGGCGGCAAGGAGCTCAGCAACGTCTGCGAGGAGGAGAACGTCCATCTCGTGCTGCACGAGTGCATGCGCCGCAGCCAGCTGCTGCGCCGCTACGTCCAGGTCGGCAGCCTGCAGATGGTCGCGGCCCGATATCACCTCGACAGCGGCGAGGTCGAGTGGCTGCCGAACCGACCGCTCGCGCCCGAGCCGCGTGTCGACCTCGATCACAGCCTGCACGTCGCGCCACCGGCGGCGCCACCGCACGTCGCGTTGCGCATGCTGCAGGCCGGCCACCGCCGCTTCCTCGGCGACGGCCTGCCGCTCGGCGATCTCACCGCGACCCGCCGCGAGGCACTGACCCACGGCCAGCAGCCGC
>JAGQRA010000026.1 GCA_020425885.1 Planctomycetota bacterium
ACCGCGGCAGCAGGCGCAGATGGACGACCTTGCCAGCGCGATCGAGCAGACCGGTGGCCCGCTGCTCGTCGTCGGCGACTTCAATTCCACGCCCTGGTCGTATGCGTTGCGCGCACTCACGGCACGCACGGGCATGGTGCGGGAGACAAGAAACCTCGTGACCTGGCCGCTCTCCTTCGGCGGCGACGACGGGCTGATCCGTCTGTTCCCGTTCCTGCCGCTCGATCACGTTCTGTCGCGCGGGATCAACGTGCAGTCGGTCCGCACCGGCGCCGACGACGGCAGCGACCACCTGCCGGTGGTGTTCACGTTCTCCGTACCGGCCAGCAAGAACCCTTAGGCCGGCTCACGCGCCCTTCCGCGTCCGCAACATCAGGGTGAAGACCACGGTCGCGAGCAGCGCACCGAGGATCGAGACGACGATGGAGGTCCCCATTGCGAACCCGGTCCCGAACGCAGTCGAGGCAATCACCATCGCCACGACCGATGCGCCGATGAGCGTCCGCGTCAGGGCCTGAAACTCGGGACTATCGGTCCCTCCTACCGTCCGTTCGGCGCGGCGGGACAAGACGAGCAACCATATGAGGATCCCCGGCCGCAGCACGTTGGCGACGTTCTGGACGGTATTGCCGGGCGCAAGGTTGCCGGTTTCCACGATGTCGGTCACGTGGACGATCGTGGCTCCGAACGCGAACACCGAGGCGACCAGCACCGTCGCCTCGCGGAACCCGTCGCGACGTCCTGCCGCCACCGCGCCAGCTATCCCGATTCCGAGATTGGCAAACGCGACTTCCTTCTGGAACGGACTGCCGGGCGGCCAGCCGATCGAGGCCGCGATCTCGTCGCCCAGGAAGTAGTGTGAAAAGAACCCGCCGATGCCGTTGCCCGCGCCGAGGATGAACATCGGTATCAGGAATGCTTCCACGGCCACGGGCCGGTCGTCGCGCAGGCCCATCCGCGCGACGGCCACCGCCCCAAGGATCAGCGGCAGCGCAGTGTAGACGAGCAAGCGGGCCACAAACGCGTCCATGCCGCATTTGTCGCGTGTCGCTCGCGGTGGCGTCAACCGCGGTTCGGTTCCTAGACCTCGATGTCGAAGACGATGAGGCCCTCCCGGCCGCCGTCGAGAGCCGCAACGAGCCGTGCGCCCGCAGCCTTGTGGTCGGGATGGACGAGGTAGGCGTCGCGGGCAGCGGCGTCGCGGAAGTCCATGGTGAAGCCGTCGTTGAATCCCTTGCCCTGCCCCTCGGGACTGACATTGGGGCCGAAGCTGCCGGCCAGGAGCCCGTCGAGCCGGCCGATCAGGCTGCGCAGGCCGTCGTAGATGGCGGCGCGCTCGGCGGAATCGACATCCGCACGGAACTTTACGAACACGCAGTGGCGGATCATCTCAGCCTCCGAAACGGTTGGAGCGCGGGAAGCCCTGCGGCGCCTGCCGTCCGGCCTGGGCGCGCGCGCCGACCCAATCGGCCAGTTCCGCCATCGCCTTGGTGAAGGTGCGGCCGGAGGAATCCTGCCAGGTGAGCCCATCGGCGGCAGCGAAGGTCTTGAGGTCGGAGATGCCGCCGTCCTTGTACTTCTGCAGGCGCACGCCCTTGCCGCGCGACATTTCCGGCAGCTCCGAGAGCGGGAAGACCAGCAACTTGCGGTTCTGACCGATCACCGCGACCGTATCGCCCGTGGCCGGCACGATCAGGCGGGCTTCGTCGGTCCCGCCGAGGTTGAGCACCTGCTTTCCCTTGCGGGTATTGGCGATGAGTTCGTCTTCCACCACCACGAAACCGTTGCCGGCGGCAGAAGCAATCACCCGCTTGCTGCCGGGCGTATGGACCAAGAGATCGACGATGTCGTGCCCCTCGTCCATATCGATCATCAGCCTTACGGGCTCGCCCTGCCCGCGGCCGCCCGGCAACCGGTCCGGCGCGAGGGTA
>JAGQRA010000213.1 GCA_020425885.1 Planctomycetota bacterium
ACGCCGGCCCGCGTTCATCGCGGCGGGCCTCGCGGCGCTGCTCGGCGGCGCGCCGGCCGCGCAGGCCGGGCCGCCCGAGCCCGGCATCGACTACGAGACCGCAGTCCGACCGGTGCTGGCCGAACACTGCTTCCGCTGCCACGGCGACCGCAAGCAGAAGGGCGACATCCGCCTCGACGACCTCGACCCGCAGATGACGACGCGCGCCGCAGCCGAAGTCTGGCACAGCGCGCTCGACATGATCAACGGCAAGGAGATGCCGCCCGACGACGAGCCGCAGCCGACCGAGGCCGAACGGCGCGCGGTCGTTCGATGGCTCGACGAGTCGCTCGCCCTCGCGGCGCAGCGCCAGCGGGGCGAACGCCAGGTCGTGCTGCGCCGCCTGACCCGCCGGCAATACACCAACAGCCTGCAGCAGCTGCTAGGCCTGACGATCGACTTCGGCCGCGTGCTGCCCGCCGACGCCATCTCGAAGTCCGGCTTCAGCAACAACGGCGAGGCGTTGCAGGCCTCGCCGCTGCACCTCGACTACTACCAGCAGATCGCGCGGACCGCCCTCGAGCAGGCGATCCACGTCGGCGACCGGCCGGCAGCCGCCCACTATCGCGTCACCTTCGGCAGCGGCATCGGCAAGGGCAAGGTCGCCGCCTTCACCGGCGGCTATCAATCGGTGCCGCTGCCGACCGACGACTTCATGATCGAGATCCTCGATCGGCAAGGCGCGCCGATCACGCCGACCGATGACGCAGGGCGGGCGGAGTTCGATCGCATCAGGAAGCGCATCAGCGTCGGCCTCCGCGGCTCGGGACAGGATCGCTTCCGCGTCGTCGACGAGGGCATGATCCTGCTGTCCGCGCTGCCGCACCGCGAGGTCACGCCCAAGTCGTGGCAGGGCCCGAGCCCCAATCTCAAGCTCGAGATGCAGCGCTGCTGGCCCGAACGCGGTGACTTCGTGATGCGGGTGCGAGCCTCGCGCGGCTACGTGCCGCCGCTGCGCGAGCAGATCCTGGTCGGGCTCGACGAGCCGGTCGCGATGACGACGCTGGACGACGCGGACAACGTGGTCGCGCGCGACGGGGCGCAGGTCTTGCCGGCCGCGGCGAGCGACCAGCGCAGCAACGTCAGCCTCACCGATGACGTGATCACCGCGATCGACGTGCCCAAGCCGAGCCGCGCCCGGTTGCGGTTCGACCTGCCCGCCGACGGCTTCTACCAGATCGACCTGGTCCACCCGCCGGTCGCCGCCGACGCGATGCCCTCGGTCCGGCTCGAGGTCGCCGGGCACAACATCGATCAGCGCCCGGCCATGACCGCCGCGCAGCTCACGCGGCGGCGCGTCGTCACGCCGCTCGGCGCCATCGGCATGCGGGCCGGCCGGCACCACCTCACGGTCGGCGGCCCGTTCTTCCTCGGCTTCGCCGCCGTCGTCGTCACGTCGATGCCGGCCGACCATCCGCTCGTGCGCCGGCTCAGCGCGCGCGCCGACGAACAGACCGCCGCGGTCGCCGACCTGATCCCGTCGATCCGCGCCCTGCTCGGCACGCGCACCGACGACGGCATGGACTATCGGACCTTCGACGAACCGCGCGAGGTGCGCGCGCCGCTCGGCACGCCCGAGACCTACGAGTTCCGCGGCCGACTCGAGAACCTGCCGATCCCCGAACCCGAATCGGGCGACACCGAGATCCTGTCCGGCTTCCTGCTGCTCGGACTCTGGAACGACCACCTCGTCAAGACGCCACGCGAGACCGGACCGCCGCTGCTGATCGAGTCGATCGAGTTCGAGGCGCCGGTCTTCGAGCAGTGGCCGCCGCGGTCACACACCGACATCTTCTTCGCCTCCGAGCACAGCGGCGATCGCGAGACCTACACCCGCGAGGTGCTGACCCGCTTCCTGGCCCGCGCCTTCCGCCGGCCGCCGCGGGCCGACGAGATCGAGCGCTACCTCGCCTTCTGGCGCGACGTCCGCGACGACCACGACGCCTACGAGGACGGCGTGCGCGAAGTGCTGATCGCGATCCTCTGCTCGCCGAACTTCCTCTACCTCGCCGAACCCGACGAGGCCGCCGATGCCGACGGCGTGCTGGCCGACGGATTGCTGGCCGATTGGGCGGTGGCCAACCGGCTGTCCTACTTCCTGTGGAACTCGCCGCCCGACGCCGCGCTGCGCGAGCTGGCCGCCGAAGGCCGCCTGCAGGACGAGCTGCTGCCGCAGGTCGACCGCATGATCGACGACGACCGGGCGTGGCGGATGGTGCGGTCCTTCACCTACGAATGGCTGCGCCTCGACCGTCACGCCGAGATGACGATCAACCCCGATCGCCACCCCGACTACACCCGCTTCGTCAAGCGCGACATGGCCGAGGAGACCTATGCCTTCGTCCACCGCGTGCTGCACGAGGACCTGTCGATCCTGACGCTGATCGACTCCGACTTCGCGATGCTCAACCAGAACCTGGCCGAGTTCTACGGCATCGACGGCGTCCGCGGCCCGCACCTTCGACCGGTGCCGGTGACGCGCGCGCAACGCCGCGGCGGCCTGCTGGCGCAGGGCTCGTTCCTGGCCGGCCACTCCGACGGTTCCGAACCTCACCCGGTCAAACGCGCGGTCTGGCTCCGAGCCCGACTGCTCGGCGATCCACCGCCGGCACCGCCGCCGAACGTGCCCCGGCTCGATCCCGACACGCCCGGCTTCGACAAGCTGACGCTGAAGCAGCAGCTCGAGGCGCACCGCGACAATCCGTCGTGCCACGACTGCCACGCCGGCATCGACCCGTTCGGCATCGCCTTCGAACGGCTGTCGGCGGTCGGTCGCTACGAACCCGAACGGCGCGGTCTCGCCGTCGACGCGACCTCGACGCTGCCCGACGGCACCACGGTCGACGGTCTGTACGGCATCACCGACTACCTGCTCGCGCACAAACGCGACGCCTTCGCCCGCGCCTTGATCGAGCACCTGTTCGCCTACGCGATGGGACGCGACCTGGACTTCGCCGACGGGCCCGAGATCGAGCAGATCCTGAACCACGTCCAGCTGGCGGGGTATCGCATGCGCGCCGTGATCCGTAGCATCGCCAGGACCCCGTCCTTCTCCCGCCGCTGAAAGCCCGCCCCGCAATGCGCCGCAAGCCCTGGCAACTCGATCGCCGCACCTTCCTGCGCGGCGCCGGCGTCACGGCGGCGCTGCCGTTCCTCGACGCGATGCGCCGACCGACGCCGCGCGAACCGGTGCGACGCATGTGCTTCGTCTACTTCCCGAACGGCGCCAGCATGCCCGCGGAACACGACGAGAAGTGGGGCCACTGGCGCTGGTTCCCGCACGCGGCCGGCACCGACTACGCCTTCACCGACGTGCTGCGCTGCCTCGAGCCGTTCCGCGCCGAGATGTCGCTGATCGGCGGCCTCAGCCACCCGCTGAGCCGCGAGCTGCTCGGCCACCTCGCCGGCGACACCTGGCTGACGGCCGGTGACATGCGCGGCGACGCCTACAAGAACCGCGTCTCGGTCGATCAGATCGCGGCCCGCGAGCTGCGCCAGCACACCCGCTACCCATCGCTCGTGCTCTCCACCGACGGCGGCGTCGGCTACAAGTCGCGCGTGTCGACGCTGTCGTTCGATCACACCGGCCGACCGATCCCGGCCGAGAGCCGCCAACGCCTGATCTTCGAACGCTACTTCGCCCCCGGCGGCGGCGCCTCGACCGCCGAACGGCGCCGCAGCCTGCAGCAGGGCAAGAAGATCGTCGACCTCGTGCTCGAGGACAGCAGGCAGCTGCAACGCCGACTGGGCGCGCGCGATCGAGACAAGCTCGAGCAGTACCTGCAGTCGCTGCACGCCGTCGAGGAGCAGGTGCGGCGCAACGAGTCGTGGCTCGACCGCCCGATGAAGCCGTTCGACAGCAGCCACCTCGACCTCGACGCCAGAGCCGACGTCGACCCGACGAGCTACCTGCGGGCGATGTACGACCTCATGGTGCTCGGCCTGCAGACCGACCTCACGCGGGTCATGACCTTCATGACCGGCCGCGAGGACGGCATGGGCTTCGCCGATCAGTTCCCCAACCGCGCGCTCGGCATCAAGCGCGGCCATCACACCATCACCCACGACAAGCACGAGGGGCATTGGGATCAGTGGGGTCGCTACGACCAGTGGCACGCGCAGCAGTTCGCCTGGTTCCTGAAGCGGCTGCGCGAGGTCAGCGACGAGGACGGTCCGCTGCTCGACAGCACGATGGTGCTCTACGGCAGCTGCTGCAGCACGACGCACAACGCGCGCAACTACCCGCTGGCGTTGGCCGGCGGCAGCAAGCTCGGCCTGCGGCACGGCAGCTACGTCAAGTACGACGAGTCGACGCCGTTCTGCAACCTGTTCGTCGGCATGCTCAACGCGGCCGGTGTCGCGACCGAGTCGTTCGCCGACAGCACGGGGACGTTGCCGGCGATCTTCGGCTGAGGCGGCTCCGGGTCAGGCCGTGGCGGTTTCGAGCCGGCGATCCACGACCCCGGCACCGAGCCCGTAGAGCCCGAGCAACCGTTCGCCGTAGTGCGCATCCACATGCATCCGGGCCAACTCGCGGCGCCACGGTTCGTCGGGATCGTCGCGCCACCGCGCGGCTGCCGCCAACGTCGCATCGCGCACCGCGGCAAGGTCGAGGGCATCGACGTAGCTTGCATGATCGCCAAACTTGGCCTCGGCGCCGACACCGCTCGCGATCACCAGTTCGCAACCAGCAATCGCCGCCTGCAGCGGCACCGCGAACGACGCGATCGCCGACGGCAGCCAGAGGCAGACCGCGCTGCGGCGATAGGCCGCGGCCAGTTCGTCGCCCGTGCGCGGCGGCAACCAGCTCACCCGCGAATCGGCGAGGCTGCGGGTGTGCCATTCGGCGAACGGCGGCGCCAGGCGACCGATCAACGTCAGCGGCAACCCACTGCCGTGCAGAGCCAGCAGCATCTGCACGTGCTGGCCCCGAAGGTCGCGCGTGCCGACGGCCAGGACGCCGCCCGGCGCGACCTCGCCGAACTCCTGCGCCGCGGCCGCATCGACCGCCAGTGGCACGCCTTCGTCGAGGATCACGGCCGCCGGCAGGCGGTCGTGACGACCGCGCCAATGCTCGAGCTCCCCGCTGCTGTGACACACGATCGCGTCGACGAACGTCAACAGGTGGCGTTCGTAGGCGAGGACGTGCTCGAACGCGGCGACCGGTAGCCGTCGGCCCGTGGCACCGTTCACCGGCAGGTTGCCGGACGCGGCGACCTGGAACAGGCGGAGCAGGTCTTCCCGACGCGCCAGCAGGTACTCGCCCATGACGGCACTGATCCAGTTGCCGGCGGCCGGGTCCGGCGCCAGCGTCGACAGCACGATGCGGGCGTTCGGCGCGACGGCCCGCGCCACCTGGACGCGGCAGGCCAGCGTGCTCGGATCGTCGATGCCGAAGAAGTGAACCGCCTCGACGCCGCGTGGGTCGGGCGCGAGCTGGCGCTCGATGCGATGACTCGTTCCCACCGCGTCGAGCGCCCGCGACGCCGCCGCGACCGCCTCGTGCGCGATCTCGTGGCAGAGATCCATCGGCGGCACGAGCAGCACACGGACCTTCCGCGGCGGTGGCGAGGCGATCTCGACCGTGGCCTGTGCCCCGAGCAGATCCTGGCCGGCCTGCTGCAGCGCGACGTCGTCCGGGCTCAACCGCAGGGCATGGCGCGCGGTCATCCGCGCCGAGGTCGGATCACCGTCACGGGCGCGGTAGCGGGCGACGAACATCAGCGCGTGCGGATCCTGCGGCAGCAGATCCATCGCCTTCGACATGATCTTGAGCACCGCCGGATCGCCGTCGGCCATCTGCTGCTCACCGGCAGCCAGCAGGCTGCGCCACCACGGGGCCAGCGGGCCACCGAGACCGCGCAGGTGAATGCGTCGGCGGGCGATCAGCTGCAGCAGCGAGAGCTGCTCCGGATCGCGCGCGACGGGAACGGGCGGACCATCCGGCACCGCCGGCAATGCCGCGCGCAACGCGGTCGTGTCGCCGTCGGCGGGCAGGAACCGCCCCTCGATCGACAGGTCGATGGCGCGATCGAGCGCATGGAAGTGCCGGTGACCCCACTTCGCGTGCGACTTGCCCAGGTTGCCGTGCCGGTTGCCGATCGACGCCGGCGTCGCCACACGGCCGGCGGTGAGCTGATGACGGACCGTGACGCTGCCGTCGTAGATCGTCTCGTAGCCCGCGACCGCGAGGGCGATCTGATGATCCCACTCGTCGAACTGACTCGGCGAGAAGCCGATGTCGAGCAGCCCGATCTCGGCGAACACCGAGCGGCGGTAGAGATTGCAGCAGCCCCGGATCGTGACGACGCGGGCGAGGCAGTCGACGCGGCAGGCCTCGTCCGGGCCGCAGCCGCGGAAGCCGTCCGGCCACTGCCGACTCGGCCCAGCCTGCAGCATGTCGCCGCCGCCATCGTTGAGGATCTTGGGGCCGACCATCCCGGCATAGGGGCGCTGATGGAAGCGCGGCACCAGCCGTTCGATCCACTCGGGTGAGACGATCGTGTCGTCGTCGATCCGGGCGACGATCGGCGCCGTGCCGGCCGCGAACGCGACATTGAGGCCCTGCGCGACGCCCATGTTCTGCGGCAGGCGCAGGACGTGGATCGGGAACGGGAAGGTCTCGGCGAGCCGCTCGAGGTAGTCGACCGTGCCGTCGGTGCTGCCGTTGTCGCAGATCCAGATGTCGAGTTCCTGCCAGCGCGTCGCCGCCAGATGCGCCATCGCCCGCGGCAGGATCGCCATGCTGTTCCAGGTGACGAAGCAGACGTCGACGGCGGGTCGCGCCGGCAGCCGCTCGGTCAGGCGCTCACCGATGCGCCAGCAGATCCTGGTGTGGCCGTAGCGCCGCCGCACCTCGTGCAGATCCGGCGCCGAGCTGTCGAAGCCCCACTTGCGACGGAAGTAGTCGCGATGACCTTCGTGCAGGGTGGCGCGCGCATCGAGCATGCCGTCGAGTCCGCCCGAGGGCTCCTTGTGATCGGGGCCGGTCGTCGTGCTGCGGCGCGGCGCGTAGTGCACGCCGCGCACGGCGCGTTCGACCCGGACCGAGAAGCCGTGCCAACGTGCGAGCAGGCAGTGGTCGTCGTCATCCCAGAACACCGGGTCGTAGTTGGTGTCGAGACCGCCGGTCGCATCGAGCACGGCGCGACGGATCCAACACAGCTCGCCGCTGACGGCATCGACCTCGTCCGATCGCGGCGACTCGGCACGGTCGGCTTCGAGCCAGCGCAGGTCGCTCCATTCGGCGACGATGCCGAGCCCGTTGATCAGATTGCGTCCGCAGGACTGGATGCGACCGCCGGCCAGCACGATCTTGCCGCCGACGATGCCGCAGTCCGGATGCGCCTCGAGAACGGCATGGAGGCGGCGCAGCCAATCCGGTTCGTCGGGCACGACATCGCCGTGCAGCCGTACGACCTCGCGGCGACCGGCGGCGGCGAAGGCCGCGTTCAGGGCCGTCGCCCGGCCGGCGCCCGGCAGCTCGAGCAACCGCAGCGGGACGCCGTCCTGGCGAGCTGCGCGTTCGCGCAGCAGCTGCAGACCGCCGTCGGTCGAGCCGCAATCGGCGACGATCAGTTCGAGCCCGGGCCAGTCGGTGGCGTCGATCGCATCGAGCACGGCCCGCAGCGTCGGGCCGTGGTTGCAGGTCGCGATCGCGATGCTCACCGCCGGCGTCCGGTTCACGTCAACACCTCGGGATTGCGGGCCATGGCCGTGTTGGTGCGCGGCGCCCGCGCCGGCAGCTCGTAGGAGGTGAACAGCTCGGCCCACCGGCTCATCGCGGCGGCCAGCCGCTGCAGATAGTCGTCGGCCGGATCGGCGGCGGCGACCGCCGCCGCCAGCTCGCGATAGCAGCCGACCACCGTCGTGCCGGTCAGCACGCAATCGTCGACGACGCGCCACAGCGTCTCGTTGCGCTCCATGCCGGTCGCTTCCTTGCGGAGGTTGGCCCACACGTTCGAGGCCCGGGCGTGGTGCACGGTCGGCGAGCCGCTGTTGCAGGCCCAGCCGAGATGGTCGCAGATGCGCTTGCTGAACAGCCCGCACCAGATGTCGCCGAAACGGTCGACGCCCCAATCGCGCCCCATCAACATGAAGTACATCGCCGGCGCGATCTCCGGCCGGAACGCCAGGTTCATGCCGCACATCGGGTAGAAGCTGCCGCGCGGGATCGTCTGGTCGGGGAAGTCGACCGCGGTCGGCACGCGGACCTGCGCCAGCTGCGTGATGGCGTCGTAGTCGATGACGTTGGTCCACAGGCCATGGTTGATGACGCAGCGGGCGAGACGGGCGCGGGCGTGGTACGGCACGCCGCGCGGGATCGTGCCGCCGGTGGTCGAGACCCAGGCCTCGTGCTCGCCGCCCTGCTCCAGCCGTCGCCAATGGGCGTCGAGGAAACCGAGCGCGCCGCTGGCCGGCGGCATGCAGTCGTCATCGAGCGTGACGATCATGTCGGGGCGCCGCCGCCACCCCTCCCAGTAGCCGAAGCTGCGCACGC
>JAGQRA010000214.1 GCA_020425885.1 Planctomycetota bacterium
CAGATCCCCGCCGCCGGAGCATGCCCGTCGTCGGCGCCGGCGGTGCCCCAGTTGGCGCCACCACAGATGCTGGCGACGCCGGTGCCGTGACCGTGCGGATCGTCAGCGGGCAACAGGCCGATCTGGCGGTTCACGAGCAGACGGCTGCCGGCGATGCCACCGCCGGTCGTGTTCGCCGGATTGCCGCCGGGGAAATACATGCGGTGTGGCCGCGCCGCGCCGCCCACGCTGGAGTCCTGCCCGGTGTCGATCACGCCGATGGCGACGCCGAGCCCGACGTGACCCAGCGCCTGGACGTCGTCGGCATTGTGATTGCTCGGGTTGGTCGCTGTCTGGATCGCCAGCTCGCAGACCTCATCGGGCTGGACGTAGGCCACGTTCGCCAGCCGACGCAACGCCATCAGCTGATCCGGGGCGATCTCGACCGCCGCCGCGTTGACGAGCCACCACTGCCGCACCACCGTGCCACCGAGCGCCTGGACGGCGGCGACGAACGGGGCCTGGTCGGCCTCCACCTGCGTCTCGAGCGTGGCGACGATCGCCGCGACCTCGGCGGCCGGTCGATGCGTCGCGATCGCGTTGCGGAACCCGCCGAGGTCGAAGCCGCGCTCGCGGAAGTGCACGACCCAGCGCTCGGTTCCGGCGACCGCGCCCGGCAGACCGTGGTCCGGTCGATTGGCCAGGACCGGCGCCAAGGTGCCGGCGACGGGGGCCGGCGCCGCCTGCGCGATCACGCAGCCGAGACAGAGTGGAGCGAGAATCAGACGCGTCATTACAGGCAGCTTCATTCGATTGCCTCTCGGGTAGTCTTGAGTGGGGTGATGCCAACATAGACGCCGCACGGCCCTGGTTGCGCAGGAAACCGAGCGGCGGTGGACTACGCGCGATCCTATCACGACAGCTGCGAACGGAGCGGTCGAAGGCAACCGGTCGGCCGCATCGCCCGATGGCACCGCAGGACCGTTCTCAGCCGCGCGTGATCACGATCGTGTTGCTCTTGGCAATCACGGCGGCCATGTTCTCGGCGACGGCGTAGAAGCGCACGAACATCGGCTGGCCGGCGGGAGCGGCCACCGGAACCTGCACGGTCGCGTGGTCGCCATCCGCGGTGATCGGCACGAGCAGGAGCCCGAATCGCTCGGCGCCGAGGACCGTGTCGGGCAGTGGCTCCGGCGCCACCGCCACGACCCGGAACCGGGCGGCAGGCAGGTCGCGACAGGCGACCGTCAGCGTCTTCGCCCCGGCGGCAAGTTCATCCGGATCGAGCAACAGCCGGGGCACCTCGCCCCCGGGTGGAGCCAGGCCGTCGTCGCCTTCGAACACATCGGCCCAGTCGGCCACGACCTCCACCTCCGTCACCTCCGCGCCTTGTTCGACGCGCAGCATCGACTTGCCGCGCCGCCGGGCGCGCACCGTGCCGTCGGCGGCGATCTGCACGTGATCCGCCGGCTGCGCCGAGATCCGGGTGCCGAACCCGGCACCCGAGATGTCGTGCAGCACCCCGCCGGCATCGATCCCGGTCACCTCCAGCCGTTTCCCGAGCAGCGGTGAGGACAGCTCGATGCGCTCGGGGCTGACCTGCAGCCGCACCAGCTCGACACCCTCGAGATCGAGTTTGCGCCGGATCGCGGCGGCGATGTGCGCGGCCAGGATGGCGTGACCCTTCTGACCGAAGTGGCAGCAGCTGTCGGTGTAGAGCGGTTCTTCGTGGTCGGCGAAGACACCCGTCAGGTCGGTGAACGCCACGCCTTCACGCACCAACTCCGCGCCGGCGCGCTGCAGCAACGGGAACGCCTCGAGCACGGCCTTGCGCCACGGATGTTCGACATCGATCGCGACCGCCGCCTCCTCGGGACCGATCGGCTTGCTGCCGGGCACGTACTGATTCGGCTGCAGGAAGTGGAAGTAGCGGATGCCATTGGCCTCGCACAGCGATCGCAGCTGCAGCGAAGCCCGTTGCCAGACCGCCACCATCTGCCGCCTCGACTCGGCTACCGTCGCGCCGTCGGTGCCGCGCCCGATCAACGCCGGAGACGGTGCCGCAGCCGCGCGATCGACGGCGGCGAGCAGCTGGGCGATCTGAACGACGAGGCTGCGATCGCGCCACTGCCAGAAGAACTGCGCCAACGGTGACCACCACAGCGTGTCAGCGGTGGCGATGCGTTGCTCGCGCAGCTCGGACAACACGGCGATGTGGCCGAGCCGGCGCTGTTGGTCGGCGGTCGGAACGGCATCGAGCAGACGTGCCCAGCTGCGCGGATACCAGGCCGGCACACCGAGTGGCACGTTCTCCTGCACCAGCGCGATCTCGTTGAAGCCATCGAGGTTGACGATGCAATCGAACTGGCCGCCGAGCACCAGCATCAGCTGCACGGCGAGTAGCTGCTGCGGCTGCTTGTAGCCGCCCAGAGCGAGGTCGACGACCTCGATCTCGCGCGAGGCCAGGGCCGGACTGCGCCGCAGCGCCTCGGCGAGCGGCGTTGGCGCGAAGAGGCCGAAGTGCATCGCGACGGACCCGCCGACGACGCCGATGATGTAGCGATCTTCGCTGCGTTGGCGCACCGGCGACGAGGTGCCGAAGAAGCCGAATGGAGTGCACGGATGGGGCGCGTTCACCGCCGCGGCCGCATCGTTGACGAAGCCGAGATAGGGATGCACCATCACGCCGTGGGCGGCGACCCAGCGGGCGGCGAAGTCGTCGGCGGTGTGCGCGGCGGTCGCCGTCGCGTCCCCCGCCCGGGCCCGAGCCCTGGCTGCAGCGGCGCTGCCCCAGGTGAACATCTCACCGGTCGCAGCCCACCACGCGATCGCCGCGGCGGCTTCGATGACGACGATCGTCACCGCCAGCGCGAGCAGGCAGAACATCAGCCGCAGCCGACCTCGCCGCGGGCCACGGCGTGCAGGCGCCTTGGCGCGAGGAGGAGCGTCCAACATGGACGGCAGCATCGCACATCGCCAAACGGCCGGCCAGTTGCGACGAAGCCAATCTCGCGCCGACGACCGGCGTCACCCGGCGGCTTCGCGTCGACTCGGGGCGCGGCCATCCGGATCGGCGACTGCAGCCGCGACGATCGTCGCCGCGGCCATGGCCATCGTCGCCGCGACCGCCCTACTGGATCGTGCCGTTGCCGCCCGGCGAGACCGCGGAGACGCCGCTGATCTCGACGACCTGGTTGTAGAGATGCATGCCGGCGAAGCCGAGGTTGTTGGGGATCGACATGTTCCAGATCGCGACGCCGCTGCCGATCTGCTGCAGGTACTGGGCCGAGTCCATGCTGACGAGCAACGTGCAGCCGGGGCCGAAGCCATAAGGCTGCAGCGGGACGTTCTGCTGACTGAGGCCGGTGATCATGAAGGCGGCCCCGCCGCTGAGATTCGTCGAGATCAGCCGGAAGTTGGATCCGAGCGCCGGCAGCGTCGAAGCGATCAGGGTCGGGGTGCCGTTGCCGCCGCGACAACCGGCGCCGAACAGCGTCCAGGTCGCGGGCGCGCACGACACGTCCTCGATGACGAAGGCGTCCATCGCGGCCTCGGTGGTCGAGTTGTTGCCCACGTCAGCGACCGAGAAGCGGACGACGAGCTGACCGAGGGAGCTGAAGTGATCGAGCACGCGGAAGCCGCGCAGCTCCCAGCCCGTGAACTCGCTCAGCGACTCGATCGTGGTCCAGCTCGTGCCGCCGTCGGCCGAGGCCTCGACCAGCAGCAGGTCGTCGTCGACGACCGCGGTCGCGAACCACAGCGCGTAGCGCACGACCGGATTGGCGGTCGCGCCGAGGTTGAAGGTCTCGGTCGTGAGGACCGTCGGCCCGCCATCGACATCGACGCCACTGCTGTTGCCGGTGACCCAGCATTGGCCGCTGCCGTCGAAATCGCTCGACGGCCCCTGCGGATCGATCGGCACGCCGCGCTGCCACGGACCGGCCTGCAGGCTGGTGTTGGTCACGCTCCATCCGGGAGGCGCCGTGTTGAAGTCGTACGAGCGCACGCCCGTCACCGAGTGCGCGCTCGTCGCGGCATACAGCGCGGCCGGGGCGTTCTCCGGGTCGGTGTACGTCGTGCTGCTCGTGTCCTGGGCCGAGAACCAGAACGTGACGGTGCCGGCGCAATTGCTGGCCGGCACGCCGACATCGAACAGGTTGTTGCCGACCTGCGTCGGCACCAGCGTCTGGAACGCACCACCGGTCGAGACGTGGAAGCGCAGGCTGCCCGGCTGCATCGTCAGCGCGCCGCCGATCGCGACGCGGATCGTCGTCGCCCCGCCCGGGTCGACCAGCGTCGGCCGGCCATTCGGGTAGGTGAAGGTGATCGTCGTGCACTGGCAGATGCCCAGCGGATTGGCGATCGCGTTCTGCAGGCCAGCGTGGTTGCTGCCGGTGCCGCTGTTCTGACCGCCCGTCGAGGTGCAGCCGCCGTGGGTGTGGATGCCGATCGCCTGATTGGTGCCATCGAGGATGACCGGCGAACCCGAGTTGCCGCCCGTGGTGTCGGTCTGATACTGCACCGTCGAACCGGTGAACGTCACGTAGGGACCGGCGTGCGTCTTCTGCACCTGGGTATAGGTCGGCGACACCGGCGACGAGGTCGTGCCGTAGCCCGTGATCCGGATGCTCTGACCGTTCACGGCCGGCGGAGTCGATTGCAGGTCGAACACCTGACCGCCATAGGCCTGGTGCGGCGTCAGGTTCGTGTTCGAGTTCGGGAACACCCCGAAGTAGGCGAAGTCGTTGCCGATGCCCTGACCGCCGTTGCTCTGCAGCGAGGCGGGGTCGATCGCGTACTGGTCCTGCGGCGGCGGATGCTGCAGCGATCCGGACGCGGTCGACAGCGGCACGTTGAACTCGATGACCTGCAGACTGCTGCTGCAGTGACCGGCGGTCAGGAAGCAGTGGTTGCAGTCGTTGATCATCCACGACGTGCAGCCGCCCGGTTGATTGCGGGCCGCGCGGTTGTCGTAGCTGAGGACGCGATTGTCGACCGTGCCACAGATCGTATCCTCGCCGACCGCAGGTCCGGCGGTGACCAGACCGACGATCAGGCGGTTGTCGCCGGTGCCTGGTTGGGCCCAGAGCTCGACCAGCACGGCATCGCCGTTGAGGTATGCCGACGTCTCGCGCCACTGATCGACGTGCACCAGGTGCTGCGTCTGCGACTGCCCGTCGCGCAGCGAGGTCAGCTTCAGGAACGAACCGTCGGCGCCGGGTTCGGCGGCGCCGGCGAGTAGCACGCCGGCATAGGACAGGCGGAGCCAGGCCGAGCCGGGAACCCGCACCACCTTCGACCACACACAGGCGGGGATGCCGTGCGCGGCCGGCGAGGTGCTATCGTTGCGAACGTAGCCCGAGTCGACGTCGAGCAGGTGCGTCGTGCTGAGCTCCGGGGCGATCTGGGCGGTCAGGGGGGAGAGAGTTGCGGTCGCGAGAGCGAGCGCCGCGAGGTGGCGGGTGATGGTACGCATGGCGACGTAGTGTCGGGAACGGGAAGCCGCCGAGCATAGCGGCTGATCACGAGACGGGGGCCGACATCCTCTGCGACGATCGGCACGACACCGCGACGCTCGAGAGGTAGTATCAGCACCACCATGGACGAAGAAGTCGAACAGCAGCTCTTGATCCCGAACTACGCCAACTGGGTCGTCGCCGACGCGCGCGAGAACGGCCTACGCAAGGGCCTGAAGGTCGAGGTCGAGAACAAGAACCCGCCCGACGCCACGGGCTCGTCGCTGGACGGCGGCACGGCAATCGAGCGCGCGGTCATCGAACGCAACTCCCAGAAGTCGCCTCCCAACACTCCGATCCAGCCGGGCGGCATCGTCAGCGTCGTGATCTTCCCGCTCGAGCCGCGGCAGGGTTGACCGAGTCGCGACCGGGTCAGCGAAGGTCGCGCGCGAAGCGGGCGCCCAGGACCTGATTGAGGCTTCGCGGGTTGTTGAACTGGCGATACGTGCAGCTGGCAAACCGGACCGGAACGTACCAGTTGCCGCCGCGGAACACGCGGCGCCATGGTTCGCCATCGATCGGGTCCGAACTCCGGAACAGATCGGCGCACCACTCCGACACGTTGCCCAGCATGTCGAACAGCCCGAACGGATTGGCCGCGAAGGAACCGACCGGCGCATGCAATGGCTGACCATCGTCGAGGTCGAGCCCACCCTGTGCCACGGCACGCGGCGTGTGGCTGAGGTCGAGCACGTTCTCCTTGCCGCCGAGACACTCGGGCAGGTCGCCGAATCCATAGTCGAACGCGGCCCCGGCACGCGCGGCGTATTCCCACTCGACCTCGCTCGGCAACCGCAGGTCCAGCCGCTCGGCGCAGGTCGCACACTCCTGCCAGCTCACGCTCTCGACCGGATTCAACGGCGAGATCATGACATCCACCGGCCGTTCCCTCGACGACACCACCACGACCGCCGGACCGATGCGATACAGCGCAGGGTTGCTGCCCATGGCCCGCAGCCACTGCGCCTGCGTCACCTCGAACTTGCTGACGAAGAACGGCGGCAACGACGTCGCGTTGGCGACGTCCGATTCGCCGGGCGCCACTCCCAAGGCGAACGGACCGCCCGGCAGCAGCACCAACGTGATCCCCGAGGCCGCATTGATGACCAGCTCGCCGTCGGCGCCGCGGATCGGACGGTCTCCGCTCAACACGTGCCAGAACTCCTGATAGCCCGCCGGATTCGCCCCCAACGGGACCAGCCCGAGCTGCGGCTTCAAGGTGATGCCGCGATAGTGCGGCGCCGCCGCGATCGCCGCCGAGGCCGCCTGCCAGGCGGCGCTCTCCGTCCGCACGCTCAGCTCCTCGATGGCCCTGGCCCGCAGCAGGCGCGCCGCCACGACCGGCCGCAGCTCGGCCAGGTACTCGAGGTTGGTCACCGCCCGCCGCAGCTCCGCCGCCGCCGCGGACTGGTCGCCGACCGAACCCGCGGCGGCGACCCGATAGGAGTCGAGGCGCCCGATACGCTGATCGACCTCGCGCAGCCAGGCCTCCATCGCGGCGGCCCGATCGGGCAGCGCCGGATACAGCGAATCGGCCCGATCGCGTAGGACGTGCGCGGCGGCGAAGTCCAGCAGCCGCTCGGCCTCGGCCCGCGCCGCCTGTTCCGCGGCCGCCAGTCGCGCGTTCTCCTCGGCACGTTCGTTGGCGATCCCTTCGTTCTCGATCGCCTGCTCCGCCTTGTCCTCGGCGCGCAGATACTGCACGAAGGTCGCCAAGCCGCCGGCGATCAACGCCAGCAGCACCAGGCTCGCGGCCACCACCTGCCCGCGGTAGCGCTGCAGCATCTTGCTCAGGCGATAGGCGGCGCTCGGCGGTCCGGCCTCGAGCGGCTCACGGTCGAGGAAGCGCTGCAGGTCCGCGGCAAGCGCATTGGCCGTCTGGTAGCGGCGACTGCGCTCCTTCGCCAGCGCCTTGAGCACGACCCAGTCGAGGTCGTTCTTGAGGGCATGCTGCAACGCGGCGACGCTCAGGCAACGCGAGCGCGCCACCTCGCTGCGGGCCGCGCCGATGGACGAGAACCGGGCGCTCGGCTTCGAAGGATCGACCTCGCGCAGGATCCTCTGCCAGCCCTGCATCCCGCTCTTGCGCAGATCGTGCGCCGGAAACGGCAGCTCGCCGACCAGCAGCTGATAGAGCATGACGCCGAGCGAGTAGATGTCGGCGCGGGTGTCGATGTCCTGATTGGTCGGGTCGGCCTGCTCGGGCGCCATGTACTCCGGCGTGCCGACGATCTGGCC
>JAGQRA010000215.1 GCA_020425885.1 Planctomycetota bacterium
ACGACGCCCGCGTCCGCATCGAGTTCTGCAACGCCGGCCCGCCCATCCCCGACGCCGACCGCGAGCTGGTGTTCGAGCCGTACTACCGCGTCGACCACTCGCGCTCGCGCGACGCCGGCGGCGGCGCCGGTATCGGCCTGGCGATCGTGCGCGGTCTGGTGACGGCCCACGGTGGCCGCGTCGGCGCGGCGTCGGCCGATGGCACGACGCGGATCTGGGTCGAATTGCCGACCGGCTGCTAGACCCAGGGCGAGCGACCTTTGCCAGATCATTGCCGGCTCGCGACCGGACCCTGGCCCCGGCCCGGTAACACCTGCCTTCGTCATCCCGAACCACGAAGGCAGCCATGAAGCATCGATTCATCACCCTCCCCGTCCTCGTCCTCACCGCGACCTACGGCGCCCTGACCTCGCCGCCGGTCTCGCCGCCGAACTCCGGATCGGTCGCCGAACCCGTCCATCTCGCCAACTGGGAAGTCCGCATCACCAACCTGACCCGCGGTCAGATCTTCTCGCCGGCTGTCGTCGCCGTTCACACGGCGCAGCAACCATCGTTGTGGACGCTCGGCGAGCCGGCCAGCGCCGAACTCACCATGGTCGCCGAGGACGCCCAGACCGGCGCCCTGATGGCCTCGCTGCAGGGCAGTCCGTTCGTCTCCGACGTCCAGCTCGTCACCCTCGGCAACGGACCGATTCCACCGGGGCAGACGGCGACCGCGATCGTCACCGGCTTCAACGGTCGCAGCAACCGCCTGTCATTGGTCGGCATGCTGGTCTCGACCAATGACGCGTTCTACGGCGTCGACAGCCTCGAGCTGCCGCGCCATGGCCAGACGAGCATGACCGGCCCGGCCTACGACGCCGGCACCGAAGCCAACACCGAGCAGTGTGCCCACATCCCCGGGCCACCGTGCGGCAACGGCGGCGTGCGCGTCACCCAGGGCGCCGAGGGTCATGTCCACGTCCACGCCGGCATCCATGGCGGCGGCGGCCTCGATCCGGCCCAGTTCGACTGGCGCAATCCCGCGGTGCGGATCGAGGTTCGTCGGCTGTAGCGTCGACGCCCGCTGCGCCCGGGTCATGCCGGGAGATACCCCTGCGACCGAAGGCCCGCGTGCTCTGATTCGGGACCAATCGCGGCGCGTCATTGGACTCGCCGCGACCCGGTGTCGAAGACATCCCGGTGAGAGATCCACTGGACCGCGGCAGCTCGTCTGCGGCCGCCGGCGCAACGGCGGTCGCCAGGCGGAGCCTGTTCGAACGCCTCGGCGGCAGACCGGTGCTCGAGCGCGTGCATCGCCTGTTCTATGACCGCATCTACGCGCACCCGTGGCTGAAGCAGTACTTCGCCGCGATCGATCAGAAGCACATCGAGAAGCAGCAGACCGACTTCATGTCGTTCGCCATGGGAGGTCCGGCGCTCTACGGTGGCCGACTCGTGCCCAAGGCGCACGAGCACGTCATGATCACGACCGAGATGATCGAGCTCCGGACCGCGATGCTGAAGGCGAGCCTCGACGAGGCTGCGGTGCCGCCGGAGCTGCAGCAGGAATGGCTGCGCATCGATGGCGCCTTCGAGAAGGTGCTGACCAAGGGCTCGCTGGCCGAATGCCAGCCGCGCTACGACGGCGACGCGATCCTCGACTTCCCGCGGCCGCCGTTCGCGTAGTCGACGGGCGCGGCCCCGACCGGTTCACCGCGGTCGGGCTGCGGTCGCGACCCAGATCGTGCGCCACGGCCCCTTCGTCCGCCGCGCCCGCAGCCGATGCCGCCGGACCTCGAAGCCGCCGCGCAGACGCTGCTCGAATGCCGGGTGCTCGGCCGAGGACCAGACCGCGAGCACGCCGCCCGGGCGCAGCGCGGCCCGCGCCACCGCCAGGCCGCGCTGCTCGTAGAGCGCCGAGTTGTCGCGCCGCACCAGGCCCTCGGGCCCGTTGTCGACGTCGAGCAGCACGACCTCGTAGGCGGCAGGCGCCGCGGCCAACACCTCGCCGACGTCGCCGATCGTGAGCCGGGTGCGCGGATCGCGCAGCGGATGACCGGCGCAATGGCCGAACAGCTCGCGATTCCAGGTCACGATCTCGGGCACCAGCTCGGCGACCTCGACCGTGGTTTCGGGGCCGACCAGTTCGAGCACGCGGGCGAGGGTGAATCCCATGCCCAGGCCGCCGACCAACACGCGACGCGCCCGCTCGACACCGAAACGTTCGAGGGCCAGCTCCGCCAGCGCCGCCTCGGAGCCGAGCATGCGCGTGCTCATGAGCTCGGTCCGATCGATGAAGATGCGGTAGTCCTCGCCGTGACGCAGGCAGCGCAGCTCGCCGCCGCCTGGGACCTGGGCCGTGGCCACGAGTTCGGTGGGAATCACCGCCGCACGCTACCGCCTGCGCGCGCGGGGCCCATCGCCAACCCGAGCGAATCGGTTCGCGCCGGTCAGCGGGTGCGGGCCGGGGCCCTGAGCTCGAGCTCGGTGATGCGCAGCGTCGGTCCCCAGGTCGCGACGCCGATGCGGCTTCGCCCCGGGATCGCGCGCAACGGCGCCTGATCGAACAGCAATTGGTCGCCGAGACGCACGGTGATGCGATCGCCGAAGTAGAGCAGTTCGAGCGTGGTCGGCTTCTTCGGCTCGACGACGAACGGCAGCGGGTCGCTCTGGTAGACCAGCCGGTCGTAACGCTCGAGCCGGGCCTGCACCTTGTCGCCGCTCGGCGCCAGCACGAGGGTCCAGCCACCGAGCGCGTCCTGCAGACCGTCGCCCTGGACCACGACGCACAGCTTCGGCGGCGGGCTGCCGGCCTCGAACTCGACCGTGAAGCGGAACGCGCCGAGGTCCGCGGTCGCCTTCTCGGGCAGCCAGGCCAGGTTCGACGGCGAGTCCTTCGGGAAGCCGGGCCGCACCGTGTACTTGCGCCACTGCACCTGGCCCTCGGTCGCGGCCCCCTCGATCGCCTTGTTGCGCACGCGCCACTTGCCGACCGTCGCATCGAGCTTGCGTTGTGCGCCGGCGCGGTTGCCCTTGAGAACGAAGCGCTGCGACCACCGCCGCCCGTCCGGGGTCTCGATCGCCGTCGACACCTTCGCCGCCGGCTCGACGTCGGTGCGCCAGCCCGGTAGCGGGGTGCCGTTGCGTCGCGCGATCGCGAGCGTGCAGCCCGAGCCGCCGCGTCGATTGCGGATCTTGAGCAACACCTTGGTGCGGCCGGGCTGCAGCGTGACCGGGAACCGCACCGCGTCGGGCAACATCGCGCGCCAGTCGGGCCGCCACGGCCCGTGCGGGCCCGGGTTGTGCTCGAACTTGCCGATCAACGCATCGCCGACGAACAGGGTCACGTCGTCGTCGCCGCGGATGTGGAACCAGGCCTCGGTCTGCTGCTCGACGTTGACGTGGGCCAGCGCGTAGAAGGCGCTGTTGTCCATGTAGGAGAACTCGAAGCGCAGCCATCCGGTCGGGTCCACCGTCACCGGCCGCGGTCCCGGGCGGCGCCAGGTCGGGTTGTTGTTGATGCTGTCGTAGCGCTTGCCGAGATCGATCTCGAGCTCGGGCGGGAAGCGGTAGGCGTCGGGATCGATGCCCAGCCTGGTGAACGGACCGATCACCCACCAATCCTTGACGACGCCGAGCTCGAGCGCGTGGTCGTCGACCCCGGCGCCCTCGGCCTCGAGCCGGCTCGCCATCCGATCGCGCGGCACCGGCGAGCCCGGGGCCGCGTCGAGGGCCGACGCGCCGGCCATGCGCCGGGTGATCTTCTGTTCGCGCCGCACGGCGTCGAGATCCTCGGGCAAGAGCGGCCAACG
>JAGQRA010000216.1 GCA_020425885.1 Planctomycetota bacterium
GCCGCAGTACGTTCAACCACTCGCGCCCGAGCTGCCATCGCCGCTGGTGTGGCGCGATCGCGAGGGCGTGCGATTCGAGCGCGGCCTCGAACCGAAGCCGCACGATGGTCTGCGCGTCCTCGAAGTCACGGTGCTGCCGCGGACCGGGGTGTTCGTTTTCATCGTGCCGGCGGTCACCGACCCCAGGCCCGTCCTGCCGCCGGACTCGGAGTGGAAGCTGTTTCGCAAGCCATGTGGACCGCTCGTCGTGTACGAACTCACGCCGCTCGACGAACCACGCGGTCTACCTTGCCTGGCCGAGCGCGACTGACACCTGCACCGCCATGAACACATATCGATCGCTCCTGCTCGTGGCGGTGATCGTGGCCGTGGTCATCGCATACTTCGTGACGCGAACGCCGCTGCCGCTGGCGCCGCCGGTGGGGCCGGTCGAGTCGATGGCAACCGCGAAGGAACTCGTCGGCACCGCTGTTCCCGAACCGAACGCGGATGTCGTGCAACGAAGTCTGGTCGCGGAGGGTTCGTCCGACGCGGCGGCGGTCGCTGCCAGGCGCGTGCTACGGGTGATCCTCGAGGGCTCTACCGACGAGGATGCGCGGCTGACGACCGTCACGCTGACGGGGCCAGCCGAGATCAGGGCATCGTGGCCGTGCCGGGGATCGGCAAGCGAGTTCGATCTGGACCCGTTGTTCGCGAGCGCGGCGCGACGAGAGGGGCTGCACGTCGACGAGCTGCAGGTCGAAGTCGATCACCCGCTGTGTCTTCCCGAGAAGGTCCGGGTTCCACTGTCACGGGGCGTCGAGGAGAAAGCCGGTCGGACCGTCTACGAGGTTCGGGTGCGGTTGGCGGCGGCCGGCGTGATTCACGGCCGCCTGGTGCGGGAGGATGGCGCACCGGCAGCCGCAGGCATGGTGGGTGCCCTGCTGCTCGAGGAATCGACCAGGCCACGACCGACGACAGGCGACTCGCCGCTCGCCGAGGTCCCCGTCGAAGGCGAGGGCCGCGCCGTCGAGTGTGCGGTGGACGGTGCTTTCGAGCTTCGCCTCGCTGCGTCGGGGCGCTACGTGCTGGCGTCCTTCGAGGAAGGCCGACGTCCGACGACGACGTGGGTGGAGGCGGTCGTCGGCAGGCGCGAGGACGTCGGCACGATCAAGCTCGAACCCGGTCACGCGATCACGGGCCAGGTGCTGCGCCACGGCATGCCGCTGACCGGTGCCCGCGTCGCCCTCGCTCCACCCGAGGTCTTCTGGGCCGCCGATCCCGCCGATGCCGGCAAGGGCATGAACGCGTGGATCCGCCCTTGGCGGACGTTCGAGTGCGGCGCCCGCTCGGTGAGGCTCGTCTGGTTCGAAGGTCGCTTCGAGTTGGCGGGCGACCGGGTCGGCGTCGACGACAACGGTGCGTTCGCCTTCGGCGGACTGGCACCCTGCGAGTACCGGTTGCGCGTGGTGGAACTGCGCGGGTCGCGCTTCCTGCCCAATGGGTGGGACAATCCCGCGATGGGCGACGAAGGGCCGGACGAGATGGTCGTGCGTGCGCCCGCGAACGGGATCGTGCTGCAGTTCAACTGGACGTCGATCCGCTTCGAACTCGAAGGCGACCGCGAGCGCGAGGCCGAGGGCCGCATGGTCCTGAAGACCAGGTCCCTCTATCCCGGCAACCAGCACATCCACATTCCCGAGTACTGGTCGACGCAGCTCGACCTCTCCGGCACCGACCCGGTCCTCGTCCTCCAAGCCCCGGCCTCGAAACAGATCCTCGGCGAAGTCACCTTCCCCGGTCGGCAACCGGTGCAGCTCGATTTCCGGACGCCGGAACCCGGTGGTGAACTCGTGATTCCCGTCCGACTCGCGCGTGCGCCGGCGCCGGCGACGCTCGTGATCGGGCTCGAGAATCCGCAGCCGGAGATCCCCGCGAGGTTCGTCGTGATGCTACGCCGTGCCGGTCAGGAGAGCGACCCGGATACGCGGCCCGTCGAGATCGTCGCGGGGCAGCTGCGAGTGGCGGACATCGTTCCGGGCCGGTACCGGGTGACCGTGTGCGCGGGCGAGGACCCGAATCACTCAGGTCTCTTCTTCCGCGACGAGTGCGAACTCGAGCTCCCTGCGGGCCAGGTGATCACGCGCTCCGTCAGGATGAAGCAGGGCGCTGGACTGCGCCTGACGCTGCGCGACGAGAACGGCGAATCGCTGCGCGGCCAGTACGAGTTCTACGACGGCCTCGGAAACCGCGCGACTCTCTGTCTGGTCGACAAGGAACGGTGGCGACCCGGCAGCGACCAATGGGCGACGCTCTCGGAATTGGGTCTCGGGACGTACGAGTCGAGTGGCGCGATCGAGCCAGGGAGCTATCGGATCGTGCTGATCTAGTCGGGCTACGCGAATCGAAGCGTTACGGTCGACCTTCGCGCGGGAGAGTACGAAGACGTCGACGTCACGCTGTCGAAGTAGGACGCGTTGTCGGAACCGGTCAGGCGCCGCAACGGCCCGCGTTCGGCGCTGCGGTTACCTACCTCGTGCCGAACGTCACACGCAGCCCGTGGGTGACCACCGGCGCATTGCCGAGTCCGGTATCGAGGAAGCCGGCCTGGCCGAACATGACCCAGCCGAGGAACGATGGATCGCTCGGCCAGAGGAACGAGACGTAGGGGTTGGTTCCTGGCAGGAACAGCTGGGTGATCGTGTCGCTGACGAGCAGGTTGCAGCCCGGGCCACCGCCGATCAGCGCCAGCGGGAACGGCAGCGGGCCGCCGCTCCAGGCGGTGTCGGAGAAGCCCCAGACGAAGATGCCAAGACCCGGCGGCTCGTTGGCGATATCGATCGCGAGCGATTCTCCGAGCCATGGGCCGGCCCATGGCTTCGTGGCCAGTGCCGGCGTGCCGTTGGAACCCGCACATCCGCTGCCGAACGATTCGACCGTCGCCGGCCACAGCGGACCGTAGTCCCACGTGCCGATCTCGCCGAAGGCGACGCTCACGCGGCGGACATCGTCGAACGACAGCCCGTGGCCCGAGCTGCCGGTGCCGGAGGGTGACGCCACCGGCGTGGCTTGCTGCCAGTCGTCACCGTCCCATTCCCAGGTATCCGAGAGGTTGCTCGCGCCAGCACGACCACCGTGGAACAACACGCGCCCACGCGCCGCGTCGAAGGTGAGATGACTGCGCTCGCGGGCGGCTGGCGAGTGCGTGGGGTACCGCGGGTGCCAGGCGTTGCCGTCGAACTCCCAGGTCTCGGCCAGCAGGGTGCCGGAGCCGCAATCCGTGCGCCCGCCGAACAACACGATGCGATCGCGACGTGCGTCGTAGGCCGTGCCGTAGTCGGTGCGCGAGAATGGGAACGAGTTCAGCATCGACCAGGTACTGCCATCCCATTCCCACATGTCGGCCGAGTAAGCGCTGACGGGCGGGGCGTACGGGTTGGGAACCGATCCGCCGTAGATCAGCGTGCGCGTGCCGGTCTCGAACATCACGCCGCTGCTCCGCGGCCCCGGCGTCGAAGCCGGGAAGCGCTGTGTCCATTGGATGCCGTCCCAGGACCATGTGTCTGACAGAAAGCCGCTGCTGTCGCCGCCCCCGTACATGAGCACTTCGCCGAGGACCGGGTCGTAGCCGAAGAGCGGATTCTGTCGCCGCCCGGGAGTCGAGGGACCGGGTGCGGGACCCTGCGTCCAGTCGGTGCCGTCGAAGAGCCACGTGTCCCGTCGCTGCGCACTGGTCCCGTCGTTGCCGCCGAAGAGGACGATGTGATCGGCCTGCGGCAGGTAGGCCATGCCGAACGAGCGTCGGTCGTCGGGCCGGTTCGCGGTAACCACCGGCTGCATGTCGAGCCGCGGCGGAACCAGACCCGCGTCCCAGAAGATGCGGAACGTGATGTCTGCAGTGGCCCCGACCACGAGGCTCCCGGTCCGATCCAGGCCGCCGAACACGATGGTCTCGCCACGAGACCGGAAGAACGCGTCACCGCACTCATAGCTCGGCTCGTTGTTGGCGAGCCCGTTCATCCACTGCGACCAGTGATGCCCCAGTGGCACCGGCACGGTCAGCTCATGGCCGTCGGAGGTTCTCGTTGGCGCGCTTTCGTCAGTCACGCCGCCGAACAAAGCAACGCGTCCATCACCCGGTGTCGGCACATCGCGCAGGTAGGTGAGCACGTTCGAACGCCGCCGCGTCGGGATGGTCCCCGTGGGGTTGGCTCGGTACCAAGCATCCAGGGTCGGGTCCCATTCCCAGGTCGAGTCGTCGGGTTGTGAGCCGGATAGAAGCGAGGTCGAGCCACCGAACACGAGGAACCGCTGGCGCATGGTGTCGAAGCAACCGCCGAACAACGCCAGCGGACCGGGATGAGGCAGCTCGCTCCAGCCGCTGGCGTCGTAGCGCCACATCGCGCGGTCGGCGAGCAGCCAGGTGACATTGCGGGTGCTGTCGAAGACGAGCGGCGCACCGCCCATCGCCGGCGGCGAGTTGGGGCCACCGGGATCGGTCAGCGTCCAGCCTTGACCGTTCCACTCCCAGGTGTCGTTCAGCGGAGTGCCGCACTCGCCGCCGGTCCTACCGCCGAACAGCACGGTGACTTGGCGCGCGCTGTCGTAGCAGCAGCTCGCGTCGCTGCGCGGAGTCGGCCCGCTGACATTGCGGGAGCGCCAGTTGACGCCCTCGAACTCCCACGTCTCGGCGAGGTCAGCGCCGCCGGGAACGGTGCGGCCGCCGAAGACGACGTGGCGCGCGCGATCTTCGTCGTAGCTCATCGCGACGCCCGTGCGCGGCGATGGCGGCGGCAGCTCCTCGATCCAGTTCACGCCGTTCCAGAACCAGGTGCCTTCGAGTGCCGTCGCGGTGCCCGCATCGCCGCCGAGCAGCACGAGGTTGTTGCCCTGCGTATCGCCGACGGCCATGGCGTGGTCGAAGCGGGCGGCCGGCACGTTCGCGGGGCTCTTCTGGGTCCAGGCGCCGGTCGTGCGATCGAATGTCCAGGTGTCGTTCTGCGCCGTCAGCGTGTTGTCCTCGCCGCCGAACAGCACGAGGTTCTGGAATGCAGGGTGGTACTGCAGCGCCGCGCTGCGCCGGCCCGCCGGCCTTGGTCCGCTCGCGGGAGTGACGTCGGTCCACGTGCCCGTCCAAGGGTCGTACTCCCAAAGATCGTCGCGGAACGGGGTGCCGCCGAACACGAAGACGCGCCCGGCGGTCGCACCGAACCCTGGATCGAATGCCATGGCGTGCTGCGAACGCGGCGAAATCGGTGGTGGGGGCTGCGGCAGCCAGGCCTCGTTGATGGGGTCGTATTCCCAGAGATCGTTGAGCGGACTCGGGATCAAGGAGCCGTCGAGGCCGCCGAAGAGCACGACGCGGTTGCGCCGCGAATCGGTGACCATCGCGTGGCCCGACCTCGCCGGCGGCCTGGTTGCCAGCGTGACCAGGTTGCCTGTACCGTTCTCGAAGACGAAGGTATCGTCGCATGGAACTCGGGGTCCACTGCGCCGGAGATTGCAGTGCTCGGCGAGGCCGCCGAACAGGATGAGAACCGCGATGTTCGAGCCATTGGTGCCGGCAGCGATGGCGTGTTCGGTGCGCGCGCTGACATCGTCAGCCAAGGTGAGCCTGTTCCAGCGAGGCTGGCTGCCACTCGACACCGTGAGTGCATACGCGTCTTTGCGCAGCGCGCCAGCCGATGCCGTGCTTTCGCCGCCCAGCATCACCACACCGGTGCCGGGCACGAACCCCATGGCGTGGCCTCGGCGGTCTTCGGAGGGTATCCAGGTGGTCTGGGCGAGCGCTGGTACACAGAGGAGGCCGGCGGACAGGGCGGCGGCGAGTCGTGGTTGCATGGCATCTCCCGGGGGGGGGGGCGAGCGCCCCGTCGAGGCCATGCTACCTGCGCGATCAGTTTTCGACAGAGGGGATCGCAGAGCCCCTCTGCCCTCCCATTGCGGCGGCCGCAGGGTTCCCGGCTTCCTCGCCTTCACCAAGCCTACTGGATGATGACCTCGAGGGCCTCGGTCATGGGGCCGGGCACGCCAGGATCGAGCACGTAGCACTGGCCGTAGATCGGCAGTCCGACGAGCCAGGGGAGGTTCGGGATGGTTGTGGTGTACTGGCCCATGCCCATACCGTTGGCTTGGGACGTGGTGTGCGACCCTATCGAGATCGTGCCCAGCACCGAGCCATTGACGTACAGGTTGCAGCCACAGAGGAGTGGCGTCAGTGCGCAGAGGTTCAACGGGTTCGCCCGCGGCAAGAGGTCGAGGCCACAGATCACCAGCCGACCCGGGGTGGCGCGGGACACCCCGAATCGCCAGTTCTGACCGATGCGCGGTTGCCCTAGTGAAGTGGCCAGCCGCGGCTCCGGCCCCGAGAACGGCGCGGGCGTGCACCCGCTGCCGAAGTGGTTGCGCAGCCCGGGGAGATGCGGATCGAACGAATGGATGGTGGTTCGTCCGGCGCTGGCGCGCCCACCGGGAGCAGCGCCAGGTGCGCCGACGATGATCTCCTCGACGCCATCGCCGGTGATGTCCGGCAGGGTCGACAGGCATTGTCCGAAGCGGTCGTTGGCGGCCTCCCCGCTCAGGGCGCCAAGCAGGTGATTCCGGCCGATCGAGTAGACGGAGACCATGCCGGCATTGCTGCTGACACCCGGGCTCCCAATCACGAGCTCCTTGATGTTGTCGCCGTCGAGGTCGCCGATCGCCCTCAGTGACGCGCCGAACTCTGTGTTCCACGGTGCGCCGA
>JAGQRA010000217.1 GCA_020425885.1 Planctomycetota bacterium
CGTGGCGCGCACCGACCGCTCGTGGCGGTCGACCTCGACATGGACCTCGATCGAGTCGGCGTCGGCACCCATGCGTTGGACGCGTTCGAACGCTTCGCGGCGCAGCGCCAGCAGGTCGGACTCGCTGGGATCGAGCAACGTGCGCTCGACGGTGTCCTGCAGGATGCCGAGCGCGACGCCGATCGCGGAGATCACCTCGGCGTGACGGGCGATGCGATGCTCGCGCCCGAGGGTGCGCGCGGTTGCCGGCACCACGGCCTCGGCGCCACCACCGCCGCCGACGACGACGAACTCGCTCGGGTCGACCCTGGCCTCGGCGAACAGGCGCTTGATCACCGGCGCGACCTGGCCGGCGACGAGTTGCAGCACGCGCTCGGCGACGGCGCGGGCGCCGAGGCCGAGCCACCTGCCGACGACGGTGAACGCCTGCTCGCACGCCACCTGATCACCGCGACCGTAGCCGACGGCGAGGCCGAGCAGCGTCGCGGCGCCGGTCGGCGTCAACGCCAGCCCCGGCTCGCCGCCCCGGGTCAGCGCTAGGTAGTCCTCGGGGTCGCTGGCCCGCGGCCGCACGAGCACCGGCTCCAGCTCGGGCTCGCCGCTGCCGTTCGCGAAGGCCTCGTAGCCGAGGCCGGCAATATGGGCCGAACGCGGCCCGACCGCATGCAGGCGACCGTGGCGAACGCGGGCCAGCGAGCCGCCGGCGACGCCGACCGTGCGGACGTCGAGCGTGCGCACGAACAGCCGCCGACCGCCGATCACGGCCGCCTTGATGCTGGGGCGGCCGTTCCTGATCAGGCAGATGTCGCTCGAGGTGCCGCCGACCTCGACGAACACGCCGTTGCCGACGCGTTCGTACATCAACGCCGCGGCGACGCCGGCGGCGGGTCCCGACAGCATCGTCAGGATCGGCCGCTCGCGCATCGCGGCGAGGTCCATGATGCCGCCGTCACTGCGCATCACCATCAGCGGCGCAGTGATGCCGCTCGCCGCGACCGCCGCCGCGGTGCGGTCGGCGGTCTCGATCATGATCGGCAACATGCTGGCGTTGACGACCGCCGTCAGCGTCCGCATGCGCAGGCCGTAGAGCTGGCTCAGCGCGCTGGTCGCGGTCGCCGGCACGCCGAGCTCGCGGGCGAGGGCGACGACCCGTTGCTCGCGCGTCGGGTCGTCGACGCTGAACGGCTCGGCGGCGACGATCGCGCGCGCGCCCTCGGCGACGAGTTCCCGCAGGAGCGACCGGACGCGATCGTCGTCGAGGCCGGTTCCGGTGTCGAGGAATCGGAACGCGGTGTGCAGGCGGGCGCCGCCGCCGAGGTCGACGTCGCCGACCCGGGCCTCGCGCCGCGCCCGCAGGCCCTGAGCCCCCGAGCCCATCGCCAGCACGCCGACCACGGCGACGTCGCCCTCGAGCAGCGCGTTCGTCGCCTGCGTCGTCGAGTGGGCGATCAGCTTGACCTCGTCGGGTTCGATCGCGGCCTCGTGCAACAGCCGCCGCATCGACTCGACGACGCCGCGGGCGACCCCCTGCTCGTCGGTGTGCGTGGTCGGCACCACGGCCTTGCCGACGAGCTCGAGCCGATGCGCGTCCACGGCCACGGCGTGCGTGAACGTGCCGCCGACGTCGATGCCGATCTTGAGCTCGCGGCCGACCATCACACGTACCAGGCGCCGGCGACGGCGAGACCGAGGAACACCGCAGCCCAGACGAAGGGCAGCGTGCGGAACAGGATCGCCTGCACGTCGACCCCCTGGTGGTTGGCGATCCAGACGTTGGCGGTGTTGGTCGGATCGCAGATGCCCTGAATCTGACCGACGCTGAGCAGCATCGCCATCACCGCCGCCGGCGGCAATTCACCCGCCGAAAGCAGTACCGAGGCGACGCCGAAGCCGAGCCCCCAGACGTTGAGCGGACCGCGGTAGAGCGCGAGCGGCGCGGCCAGGCCGAAGCCGAGCACGTAGGAGATCGGTCCCGACGGCACCAGCCCGCCGAGCACCGGCTCGATCGCGGCGAGCACCGGCCACTTCACGCCGGGGTGAGTGGCGGCCCAGTCGGCCGGCCCGAGCACCGCCGAGATCAGGATGCCGATGCCGAACATCAGCACCACCGCCGGCATCACGCTGGCGCCGCCCTCGATCAGGCTGCGCACCAGGAGCGGCAGCGAGCCGGGACGCGCCGTGGCGAGCACGGCGTAGGCGATGCCGATCGCGAAGGCCGCCAGGATCGGCACGTCGAACAGCATGATCGCCAGCAGCGGCACCACCGGGATCAGGTAGGCCCAGGCACGAACGACGACCTGCTGATGGCGCCAGCGGCGGGCCCGCCGCCAGAGGTCGACGCACATCATGCCGAGCAGGACCACGAAGCCCGACGACACGATCCAGCGGGTGGCGACGAGCCACGTCGCCGGCCCGGCCGCCGTGGCGTCCGGCGCCGATGCCGAGGACCACAGACCGAACGCGCCGAGCGCGACCGCGCCGCCGAACGCGGCCAGGGTGACGACCGTGCGGCGATCGAAGCGCACGAGCTTGCCGGCCAGCAGTTCGACGAGGATCAGCGCGCAGCCGGCGAGCATGACGATCGCGAACAGCACCAACGCGAAGCGCTTGACGACGTCGACCTCGAGCCCCATGACCTCGACGTAGAGCACCCAGTTCGACGGATTGAGGATGCCGCCGAGGCTCATGCCGAACAGCACGATCGCCGCCCCGGCCGCCGGCGACAGCCCGACCGTCGCCAGCAGCGGCAGCA
>JAGQRA010000218.1 GCA_020425885.1 Planctomycetota bacterium
ATCTTCGCGTTGCCGTTCGCGCTGCTGTCGCTGCTGGCGGCGACCGACGGCCGCCCTTCGGTGGAGCTGCTCCTGCTCGTGATCGCCGCCGTGGTGTCGGCGCGGACCGCCGCAATGGCCTACAACCGCTACGCCGATCGCGATCTCGATGCGCAGAACCCGCGCACGGCCGGACGCGAGATCCCGCGCGGCGCCATTGCGCCGCCGGCGGCCCTCGCCCTCGTCGTCGGGGCCGGCGCGACGTTCCTGATCGTCTGCCGCCTGCTGTCACCGCTCTGCCTCTGGCTCGGCATCCCGACGCTGCTGTGGTTGTTGCTCTACAGCCACATGAAACGGATCTCGCTCTTGTGCCATGCCTGGCTCGGCATCGCCCTGGGCATCTCGCCGCTCGCGGCCTGGGTTGCCGTCGACGGCGAGTTCTCGGCCAGGGTGCTGGCCCCGCTCGTGCTCGGCCTCGCGGTGGCGTTCTGGGTGACGGGTTTCGACATCCTGTATGCCTGTCAGGACGAGGGCTTCGACCGCGCCCACGGCCTGCGCTCGGTGCCGGCGCGGTTCGGGGCCGGACCGGCGATGTGGCTGAGCCGCGGCTGCCATGCCGTGGCCCTCGCCGGCTTCGTCGCCTTCGGCTGGCTGGTGCCCCTCGGTTTGGCCTATCAGGCCGGCACGATGCTCGGCGCCGTGCTGCTGGTCTGGCAGCATCGCCTGCTGCGACCGGGCGACCTGTCGCGCATCGATGCCGCGTTCTTCACCGCCAACGGCACCATCGCGCTGGTGATGTTCGTTGCCGGTGGGCTCGACATCTACCTGCTGTAGGATCAGCGTCCCGTGGCCGTTCCGCACCCCGAAGAAGCCCTGCAACAGGTCGAGCGCCTGGCGCGCCGAGGCCTGCCCGCGGTCACGCTGGTGATGGGCAGCAACGACTACTTCCGCGGCGAAGCCGTCGATGTGCTGCTGCGGGCCGTGCCCGAGGACGCCGAGCTGCGCGTGCTCGACGCCGTCGACATCCGCGCCGCCGGCCGCCGCGGTGATACGGACCCGGACGAGGATGACGATGGCGCGGAGGTCGCAGGTGACGCCGATGTCGCCGGGGTCGCGGCGTGTCCGGAGCTCGGCGAACTGCGCGGTGGCGGATTGTTCGCGCGGACCGCCTTCCTCGTCGTGCGGCGGGCCAAGAACTGGTGGGGCCGCCACGCCGAGACGCTCGCCGATCAGGTCGGCAAGTTCGGCAAGGGCTGCGGCGTGATCGTCGAGGCGCCGAAGCTCGACAAGCGCAAGCGGGCGGTGGCGAGCTTCGTCAAGCGCTGCGCCGAGGCCGGGGCGGTGTTCGACTTCCGCGACCTCTACGAGCTGCCGTACGATCGGGCCCGCGGCCCGCTGCACGGCGAACTGGCCCAGTGGGTCGGATCGCGGGCGAAGAAGCTCGGCGTCGCCCTGAGTCCGGAGGCGGCGTGGATGATCGTCGCCCAGGTCGGCAAGCAGCCGTCGGAGCTCGTCGCCGAACTCGGACGCCTGCGCGATCAGCTCGGTTCCGATCCGAAGCGCAAGCCGCTGCGGCCGTCGGAGCTGCACGGTCGGTTGTCGATCGGCTTCGAGTCGACGCCGTTCGAGTTCGCCGAAGCCGTGCTCGCCGGCGACCAGCGCGGCGCGTTGCGTTCGGTGCGCGCGATGTTCGCCCGCGGCGTCCGCGGCCGCGACGGACGCGCCATGGACAGCGGCGGTCTGTTCCCGTTCGTGACGAGCTGGCTGCATCAGTGTCTGGCCCGGACCTACGAGGGACGCTCGCTGCTGGATTCCGGCGTCGCCATGCGAGACCTGCCGGCGCGCGCCGGCGTGCGCGGTTTCGCCGATCGCTTCCTCGCCGAGGTCCGGCACAACGAGCTCGATCGCCTGCGTCACGGCCTCCTGGCCCTGCACCACTGCCAGCGCATGAGCCGCTTTCAGGGCGAAGACCCGGAAGTCCTGCTGGAACGGTTCCTGGCCCACTGGTTCGAGCGCCGTCCCGTCCCCTTGGCCAAGGACTTCGAGCTGTGATCAAGAAGCTGCCAG
>JAGQRA010000219.1 GCA_020425885.1 Planctomycetota bacterium
CCGACCCGTGACGTGCCGTGCTCGGTTGCCACGACGACGTAGCTGTAGCCGCGCCAGTCGTACTCGTGGTAGGTGATGCCGCCGTCGGGCAGTGCGCGCACGGCACCGAGCGCGAGCGTCGGGTCCCAGGTGCTCACCGGTTCGCCGTCACCCGAGAGGCGGTGCAGCCGCGCGCGGCCGTGCGCCGACTTGCCCGCGAACACGAGGGACCCGTCGGCATCCCACGCCGGCGCACCGAGCAGCATGCCGTCGGGCGTGAGTCGGCGAAGGCGCGTGAGCCCGGAGGCCTTCAGGGTCTCGACGATGCCGAGCTGCTCTCGCAGCAGGTTCCGCCGAGCTTCGGCGAGCAGTTCGCCATGGCGCTCGCCGACGATGTCGCGCGCGCCTCGGTCGAACAGGAAGGCCCATTGCCTGGCCTGCTCGCGCACGATGCGCCACACCGACGCGCGATCGCCGAACTTGCCCTCGAGGAAGCGCGTGTAGGCCGTGCCGTAGTGGTAGGCGGCGCTGCCGAACGGCCATTCCTGCTGCGTGATGCGCCACTGCGACTCGTCCGGGATGCCGCCGGTGGCGGCGTCGAGGCGCCAGATCATGTGGGTCAGCGAGTCGCGGCCGCGTCCGGCCCACGCGCTCGTCGGGTCGGCGTAGCTGGTCTCCGCCCACACGCCGAGGCCCTCCTGCCAGAATCGCGGCATGGTCTGATGCGCCGGTGTCGACGCGTACCAGAGCAGCAGGCTCAGCAGGTCGTTGGGCAGCACGCGCCCGAAGATCGACTCGAGCACGCCGCGCCCGCCGCCGTTCCGGTCGTTGCTGATCTGGTGCGCGAACTCGTGCACGAGCGTGCGTTCGCTGTCCATGCCGCCGGCGAAGATCGGCGAGCCGGGCATCGCCGGCGCCAGTTCGAGCTGCACGAGCGGGAACGGCACGACGAACGAGTAGCCGTTGTGTGAGTCGGTCCAGTCCGAGACCAGCAGGTGCAGCTTCTCCTGCGGTTCGAAGCCGGCGTCGTCGATCATGTGGGCGTAGATCTGGTCGGCGCGTGCGATCAGGGGTTCGAGTCGTTCGGCGGACTCGGTCGGGACGTGGGCGCGGAGGTGGGGGGCGTCGATCGTGCTGATCCTCTCGCCGGGCCAGATCAGGGTCTGGGCGGGCAGGGCGCAGGCGAGGAGCGACGTGGCCGTGATGCGCGCGAAGGGCATCGCGGTAGTGTGGTGTACGGGGCGCCGCCGGGGCAATGGGTGGTTGCTCGCCAACCGCGGGGAGCGCGGCCGGCCGCCGCTCATGATTCGCCGCAGCTGGGCCCGAGTTCGCTGTTGTATTCGCCGGCCACGGTCCATCATGCGCCCATGCCGCGCTTCTCACTGTCGCGCCTGCGACGTCCGTTGCTCGTTGCCCTCGGCATCCTGGCCATGGTGCTGCTGCTGGTCTGGCTGATGGGTGGGTTCCACGCCCGGATCCCGCCCGGGGCCCCGGCACCGGAAACCCGCCAGGCTCCCGACGGACCGCGGTTCACGGCCGAACTCGAGGATCACGTGCGCACCGAGACCGCGATCGGCACCATCCGCGCCGTGCGCGAGACCGTCGTCGCGTCGCGCATCCTGGGCCGGGTGAAGACGCTGGCGATCACGCGCGCCGGCCAGCCCGTGCAACAGGACGAACTGCTCGTCGAGCTCGAAGCCACCGACCTGCAGGCGTTGCTCGACCAGGCGCGGGCTCAGTTCGACGCGGCCGGCTCGCGCCGCGACCAGGCCAGGAGCGACCTCGAGCGGACCGAATCGCTGGCGCGGCAGAACATCGCGGCGCCGGCCAAGGTCGACAGCGATCGCAACGCCTACGCCGCGGCGATGGCCGAGGTCGACCGCGCCGAGAAGGCCGTCGCCGGCGCCGAGACCGCGCTCGGCTTCGCCAGGATCACGGCGCCGATCGCCGGCATCGTCGTCGACAAGCAGATCAACCAGGGCGACGTCGTGCAGCCGGGGCAGCCGATCTGCACGATCTACGATCCGACGCGGCTGCAGCTGGTCGCGATCGTGCGCGAGGAACTCGCCGGCCGCCTCGAGATCGGCCAGGCCGTCGACGTCACCCTCGATGCCCTCGGCGAACGGTGCCAGGGCACCGTCGCCGAGATCGTGCCGATGGCGCAGGCGCAGAGCCGTTCGTTCGAGGTCAAGGTCACGGGCCCGTGCCGGCCCGGCATCGTGACTGGCATGTTCGGCCGCCTGCACGTGCCGATCGGCACCGCGGCCGAGCTGCGGGTGCCGCGCACGGCGGTCCTGGGCATCGGTCAGCTCGACTTCGTCGATGTCGTCACCGCGGCCGGGACCCTGCAGCGGCGCTTCGTGCGCACGGGTCGCAGCGATGGCGATTCGATCGAGATCCTCAGTGGCCTCGCCGCCGGCGAGGTCGTGCTCCAGAACGCGACGGCACGGTAGGCCATGACCAACTCGACCAGCCTGACGCAACGCATCGTCAAGGCCTTCCTGACCGGCAACCTGGCGCCGTTGCTGTTGCTGCTGTCGCTGATCGCCGGCGGCATCGCGTTGCTCGTGACCCCGCGCGAGGAGGATCCGCAGATCATCGTGCCGGCGGCCGAGGTCGTGGTGGCGGCGCCCGGGGCCTCGGCGCTCGAGGTCGAGCGTCAGATCACGATCCCGATCGAGCGCATCGTCCGCGGCATCAGCGGCGTCGAATACGTCTACTCGATGAGCCGCCGCGGCCAGGCCGTGGTGACGGCCCGGTTCTTCGTCGGCGAGAACCGCGAGGACAGCCTGGTCAAGCTGCACAGCACCCTGCAGCAGCATCAGGCCGAAATCCCGCCACAGGTGCAGAGCTGGCACGTCGAGTCGGTGTCGATCGACGACGTGCCGATCGTGGTCGGCACGCTGCACAGCCGCACGCAATCGGATCACGCCCTGCGGCGCATCGGCGAGGAGCTGCTGGCGCGATTGCAGCAGGTCGAGGAGACCGGCCCCGCGACCATCTACGGCGGGCGGCCGCGCCAGTTGAGCGTGCAGGTCGACGCCGCCGCGCTGGCCAGCCGCGAGCTGTCGTTCACCGCGGTCGAACGGGCGCTCGCGGCCGCCGCCACCTCGGCCACGGTCGGCACCGGCCAGCAGCTCGACCGCACCATCACGGTCGAGGCCAGCGCGGTGGCCCCCGATGCCGCCGCCCTGCGCGAGATCGTGATCGGCACCTTCGCCGGCCAGCCGACGCACCTCGGCGAGGTCGCGGAGATCCGCGACGGACCGGCCGAGCCGTCGTCGTACGTGATGCTGCACGATGGCGCCGCGCACGGCGGCGAGGATGCGACGGCCGAGAACGCGGTCACGATCGCGATCGCCAAGCGCCGTGGCGCCAACGCCGTCAGCACCGCCGAGCGGCTGCGCGAACGGCTCGAGCAGCTGCGCGCCGAGATCCTGCCCGACGACGTCGAGATCACGATCACCCGGGATTCGGGGCGCACCGCCGACGGCAAGGTCGACGAGCTGCTCGAAGGTCTGCTGGTCGCGATCGCCATCGTCGTGCTGCTGATCACGATGATGCTCGGCTGGCGCGAGTCGATGGTCGTGGCGCTGGCGGTGCCGATCACCTTCGGCCTCACGCTGCTGACCAACTACCTGTTCGGCTACAGCATCAATCGCGTCACCCTGTTCGCGTTGATCCTGTCGCTGGGCCTGGTCGTCGACGATCCGATCGTCGACGTCGAGAACATCCACCGCCACCTGTTGCGGCGCGATCGCACGCCGTTGCAGGCCGTGCTCGACGCCGTCGACGAGGTCCGGCCGCCGGTGATCACCGCGACGCTGGCGGTGATCCTGAGCTTCCTGCCGCTGTTCTTCATCACCGGCATGATGGGGCCGTACATGCGGCCGATGGCGCTCAACGTGCCGGTCGCGATGCTGATGAGCATGGTGGTCGCGTTCACGCTGACGCCGTGGATGTCGCACCTCGCGCTGCGCGGCCAGGCCGCCGGTGGTCATGGCGCGCCGGCCGGCGGCGAAGGTCACGGCGACGGCGGCGACGACGAGGGCAACTCCATCGTGCATCGCGCCTACGCGGCGATCGTGCGGCCGATGCTGCACTCGCGCGCGGTGCGCTGGGCCACGTTCGGCGCCACGGCGCTGCTGTTCGGCGGCGCGCTGTCGCTCGGCGCGGTGCGGGCGGTGCCGCTCAAGATGCTGCCGTTCGACAACAAGACCGAGCTGCA
>JAGQRA010000220.1 GCA_020425885.1 Planctomycetota bacterium
GACGGCATGAACAAGACCATCGGTCAGCCGTGTGCGGGAAAACCGCATGCACGGTTGGATAGGGGGGCTTGGTTGCCGCGGGATTGCTTCTTCAACAAGACCAGGTAACCAAGCTCTACCAATGCGAGCGTCGGCGCTGGCACTGCTGCTCTGGGTCGCCGCGATGTCGACCTACCCCGGATGGAGCGCGCTCGATCCGGCAGCGACCGCGTTCCACCCGGGCCGCAACTTCCTCTGCGATCTGCTGTCGGCGACCACGCCCGATGGGCAGGACAACCGCCTCGCCGCCACGCTCATGCTCATGGCCGCGGCGACAGTGATGTTCGGCGGCTTGTTGCCCGCCTGGTGGCAGGTGCCGGGCACTGCTCACGGGCGCCGGACCGCGCGCCTCATGGCGATCCTCGCGGCCGGCCTTGCCGTCACGATCTGCGTCGAGCAGGGCCTGCAGCTCGCGCTGCCGCACGGCCCGCTGACGCTCGCCGCGGGCGCCGCCGGACTGCTGCCGACCGCCCTCGCGATGTCAGGTGATTGGCGTGAAGGGAGGACGTGGCTGATGCGACCGCTGCTGGGCACGTTCCTGGTGGCCGCGCTCGCGAACCTCATCGGCTACGCGATCGTGCAACTGGGTGGCGCGCTCACGCCGGTGGTCCCGCTGGCCGAGAATGCCGCGTTCCTGCTGCTGTTGATCTGGCTGGCGCTGCGCGGAAATGATACGGACGTGCCAGGCCTGCCACGAAGTCCAGGTCGCCGAGGCACTGGCCGAAGCGATCGAACGGGTGTCGGTGCCTGATCATCGCTGAACCCCCGAGGCCGTAGAACGCGATCGCCGTTGCTGCGGACAGGTGATCGGAAAGGCGCCGCAAGCCGATCTACTTCTTGCGCGCGGCCTCGCGCCGGATGATGCACTCCGCGAACGCCGCCGCGATGACGTCGTAGCCCGCGCTGTTGCAGTGACCGTCGCGGATGAAGTACTCGGTGTCGGGCGCGGTCTTCGCGAGTTCGGCGAACCGCTGCCAGACGGGCAACAGCTCGACGCCGCATTGATCGGCCACTCGGGACATCGCCTCGCTGTAGGCCGCGCCGCCTGCCCGTGGGTAGCTTGCGAAGATCGGCTCCGCGCCGTGACGCCGACACCGTTCGACCAGCTGTCGCAGGTGCCCTGCCAGCACCTTCTCGACATCGGCCACGTCCGATCCGCCTGCCACCGACCGGAACAGGCGCACCAGCGCCTCGCGATCCGCCCCCGACACCGATCGCTCGGCCAGCACCGCTTCGAGGGTGGTCACCGTGCACGCCTCGTGAGCGATCTGAAAGGCCATGCGTGTTTGGCCCGCGTCGGAGTCCTCGAGAAACGCGTCGACGATGCTCTCGGTCACGATCCGCGGCTCGGTTGCACCATGGATCTGAGCCCGGGATCGCAGCAGGAACGGGCGGCCAGGGCTGCCAGGCCCTCGGAGCAGAAGCGCCCGGTCGATGGCGTAGCGCGCGCGGGCGGTGTCGCCATCGTCGTCCGCCAGCCTGGCGATGATAAGCCAGCACGACCATGCCTCGGGGTGCTCGTCCACCGTCGCTTCGGCCAGCGCCCGGGCCTCGTCTCTTCGGCCGAGCGCCAGCACCGCGCCAGCATGGATCTGGGCGAGCTCGACCGACGGATGCCGCTCGTGCAGTTCGACGATGCGATCGAAGTGGAGCGCGGCTGTAGCCGCGTCGCCGAGCGCCCGACAAGCACGAA
>JAGQRA010000221.1 GCA_020425885.1 Planctomycetota bacterium
CAACCTCTACCCTGGCGGCAGCTGTGCCAGCGGCTGGCAGGCCAACTTCTTCACCGACAACAACCAGCTCAGCATCTTCTGCAATGCGGTGACGACACCGCCCCACACCAGCATCATCGAGTACTACAACGGCTGCGGCGGTGCCTACATGGGCTGGCAGGACGTCACCACCGCCGCCGTGCAGGGCGTGCCGCTCTGCGGCCCGTACTACCAGGGCATCTGGGCGATCCGGTGCTGCACGCGCGACGCCTTCCCGGCCAGCTACGCGACGTTCGGCAGCGGTTGCGCCGGCTCGATGCCGGTCAGCACGCTGCAACCGCTGGCGATGCCGCGCATCGGCACCTCGTTCAACGTGATCGTGAACAACCTGCCGAGCAACATCTGCTTCTGGCTCACCGGCTGGAGCAACCAGAACTCGGTGCTCGGCCCGCTGCCGTACGACGCCGGCCCGCTCGGCGCCCCGGGTTGCTTCCTGCGCGTCAGCCCCGACAGCCCGCAGCTGCTGCTCGCCAACAACAACCTGGTGCTGACCTCGATGACGCTGCCGAACAACAACAGCCTGATCGGCATCGGCTTCTACCAGCAGGCGCTCGTTCCCGACTCCGGCTTCAACACGCTCGGCGCCGTTGCCTCCGATGCGGCCGCCGCGGCCATCGGCCTCTGAGCCCCCCGACGCCGCAACGCGGCAAAGCGTCACGGGGAAGCGCTGGCATCCGGCGCCGCGGCGGCGTCTCCTATGGGGCCCCCCGACGCCGCAACGCGGCACAGCGGCACGGGGAAGGCGCTGGCATCCGGCGCCGCGGCGGCGTCTCCTTTGCGGTCGCATGACCGACCCGACCCCAGAAGGCGCGCACGAACGCCGGCTCGCGAGCGGACAGGCGGATCGGCTGGTCCGCGAGGAGCCGCTGCTGCTCGTCATCGACGGCCAGCAGCTGCTGACGATGCGCACGCCGGGTCACGACCATGATCTGGCGCTCGGCTTCCTGCTCGGGGAAGGCATCGTCAGGACGCGACACGACGTCGCCGACATGAAGGTCCATGCCGGCGATCCGGCCTTGCAGCAGGCCGAAGAACTGCATGTCACGTTCGCGCACCGACCCGGCGAACTGCAGCGCTCGCGGCTGGTGCGCACGCACGAGATCCGCAGCTCGTGCGGCGTCTGCGGCGTCGCCGATCCGGCGACGATCCTCGACGGCACGCCGGCGCTGCTGCCGGGCGTGCCGAAGGTCGGCCGGGCGATGATCGGTGCGCTGGTCGAAACGTTGCGACGGCGACAGGATCTGTTCGCGGCGACGGGCGGCAGCCACGGCGCCCTGATCGCCGGCCCGGGCGGCGAGGTGCGCGGGTTCGGTGAAGACGTCGGCCGTCACAACGCACTCGACAAGGCGATCGGCGAAGCCGCCCGCAGCGATACCGAGTTCTGCAACTGCATCGCCGTGCTGTCGGGCCGCGCCGGTTTCGACCTGGTCGTCAAATGCCTGCGCGTGCAGATCCCGATCGTGGTGTCGGTATCGGCGCCGAGCGCGCTGGCCTTCGATCTGTGTCACGGCGCCGGCGCGACGTTGATCGGCTTCGCCCGCGGCGATCGCCAGCAGGTCTACTGCGGCGCCGAGCGGCTGACGGACTGAGAGGCCGAGAAGGAAACCACGATACGGCCTCTCACGCACTTGCTGGCGGCCGCCTACGCGGCCGCGCAGAGCCTTCGAGAGGATCCTCTCTCAGGCTCTGAGCGCGGCGAACCGGCCACGAGTCGTGGCTGGCGCACGGCATTCGCGGCGGCGACCAGGTGCGGTTTTGTCCCGGCACCGTACGAACCTATGGCGCCGCGTCGGCGGCCATGACGGCGGCGACGGCGGCGATCAAGGCGTCGCGTTCGGCGGCCGCGACGCGGCCCTTGCGTGCGGCCTTGATCACGGCGCGCATCGCCGCATCGACGGTGTCGCGGGCGGCCTTGGGCAGCGAGGCGACGATGCCGACACCGTCGCCGATGGCCAGCGCGTCGCGGCGCGCGTGGCTGCGATCGCGCACGGCGCGGAAGTGCACCAGCGCGCGGTCGAGCAGCACCCAGGCGAAGCGCGCGCTGCTGACCGGCCCCATGGCGACGAAGCGACCGGTCTCGCCCGGCCACAGCGAACGGGCGAAGCTGCTCGACGACGACCAGATCGAGGCCAGCTTCTTGCCGCCGAACCAGCCGGCCGCGGCGCCGACCCCGGCGCCGATGGCGAGCCCGGCGAAGATCGAGAGCCCGCCCACGGCGAGATCGATACCGCCGCCGATGACCGCGCCCCAGGCGGCGCCGTACTTGGCGAGCTGCTCGCGCGTCAGGCCGAAGGCGCGCCACGTCGTCTCGGCGAACAGGTCCTCCTGCAGCAGCTCGAGCACCGGATCGTCGCGTTCGAGGCCGGGATGGCGGTAGGCGCGTTCGACGGCGTCGCGGGCCCGGGCCTCGAGCCCGCGCTGCGCATCGGCGAACGCGGCTTCGAGCTCGACCCGGACGGCGGCCTCGTCGGCATCGTCCGGCAGCCCGCGCTTCTCGACGTGCGACAGCGCATCGCAGAGCAGCCCGCCGACCAGCGCCGCGGCGTGGCGTTGACGATCGTCCCACTCGCGCTCCATCGCCGCGGTCGCCTCGTCGATCTGCGCGCTCCACTCGGGCCGGATCTCGCGGAAGCCGCGCAGCAGCGCCGCGCGATCACGGAAGCGTGCGCCGTGGGCGTCGAACTCGCGCACGATGTGGAAGAACTGCTGCAGGATCGGGCGCCACTCGGCGATGTGATCGCGTTGGCGCACGCGGTTGATCAGCGCCATCGCCGGCTGGCCGGTCCAGCGCAGGATCTCCATCTCGGCCTCGTTGGCCGGCTCGAGGTGGCTCGAGGCATCGACGACGTAGAGGATGCCGGCCCCCTCGAGGATCGGCCGCAGCAGCTCGACCTCGTCCTTGAACTCGGCGTCGTCGCCGTGGGCGGCGACGAAGGCACGCACCGCCTGCGGCCGTTCGCCGGCGTTGCTGGCCTCGCGCTGCAGCCAGGCCAGGGCCTGCCGCGCGCGCTGGAAACCGGGCGTGTCGACGACGCGGAACAGCTCGCGCGCGCCGGCCTTGAAGACGTAGCTGCCCGAGCGGCCGGTCGTGCCCGGGTAGCTGTCGATCGGGATCGTCTCGTTCTCCGACAGCGCCGCGACGACCGACGACTTGCCCTGGTTGACGTTGCCGACGACGACGAACAGCGGCACCTCGTCCTCCGGCACCTCGTTCACGACGCCTCTCCGGCCGCGGCCGTCATGGTATCGACCCAGAGATACGGATCATCGAGGCCGGCCAGCGACCGGCGCCAGGCTTCGCGCTCGTCCTCATCGGCGTCGGCGCAGCCGTTCTCACCATCGAACTCGAGCAGCCCGGCGATCACCGGCGTCGAGCTGCCGATCGCGGTGCGCAGCCGGCCGAGGAACTCGAGCACGTCGGCGGTCGGCTGGTGCCCGGCGGCCAGGACCATGGCGACACGCGCCGTGCCG
>JAGQRA010000027.1 GCA_020425885.1 Planctomycetota bacterium
CCTGCCAGACCGTCCGAGGCGATTCTGCCAAGGCCGATCACGTCGTCTGTGCCAACCCGAAACCGGCTTCGCGAGGTGGCTCCGCTTGGCCGAACTGGGGTGGCTCCATGCAGGCGGTCCTTGACACGTGGTTCGAGCCTCGAGGGGCGGTCGCTGAGCCAGGCGGCAGTGCCGCTGCCTGAGGCACAGGCGGCGGGCGGTGTCGGGTGATCGCCCTCCGGGGGCGATGAAGCGGTGAAGTTGGCTGTTTACGGCGGCGAGGAGGAATCGCACGTCGTCTCGCTCGCTCTCTGTTGGTCGCACCACTACCACGAAACAGGCGAGATCCAGTGAGTCCCTACGCGACTGCTTGCGTCTCCCAAGACCTCTGTTAACCTCTGGTGCTAAGCCATCTCCGGCTGCTGCAACGACCTGCGGCGGCGACGCAGATGACGACCTGGACGCGATGGGGTGCAGGGGGTCGGAGGTTCAAATCCTCTCGCTCCGACCACTTTCTAACTGCTGATCGAGAACCCAGTTGGGTGCTCCCCGGCGTCGCCGGGTCGGGATGCATCAGTCCCGGTTTCCGGTGTTCTCGTACACCGGGGGAGTGAGCCCCGATGGAGTTTTCGAAGAAGGCATCGCCGAGCAAGGAGCCGGCGATGTTCGAGCACAAGGCGACGGGCCAGGCCGTCGTCAAGCTGGATGGACGGTTCGTCTACCTCGGCTGGTTCGGGTCCGAGGAAGCCACGAACGAGTATCGGCGCGTGGTCGAGTGGCGTGCGCAAGGCCGGCGGCGGAGTTCGGGCCGCTGAAGGTCAAGGGCTGCCGCGAGACGATGATCGAGCAGGGTCTGCGGCGCACGACGATCAACGGCGCGCGGAAGTGGCTTGCCCACCGCCGACGCTCGACTTCTGAAGCCGCGGCCACGAGAGAGCCGTTCGCCGCCTACTGCTTGTCGCGCTGCCGCTGCTGCAGGAACCGGCGATGCAGATCGGCGCGAACTTCCTCGTGTTCGGCGCCGACATCGTGGGCCTCGCGTGGATCGTCGACCAGCGAGTAGAGCTGCCAATCCTCGGCTGCGGCGGGCACCTCGCGGCCGTAGCGCACGATCTTCCAATCGCCCGACCGCAGCGCCCAACGATTGATCCGGGAGCTCCAGGTCCAGTAGAGATCGCGTTGTGGCAGCGACTCGCCGCCGAACAGCGCCGGCCCGAGGTCGATGCCGTCCCAGGCGATCGGCGGTGACGGGCGATGGCCGACGAGGGCCGCCAGGGTCGGATACCAGTCGATGATATGCATCGGGTCATCGCGTTCGCCGGGGACGATGTGGCCCGGCCAGTTGGCGAACGCGGGCACGTGGATGCCGCCCTCGTAGACGTCGATCTTCATGCCGCGCATCGGCAACGGCTGATTGAAGTCGGTGAGCTTCAGGTCGTCCGGGTAGGCATTGCCACCCCAACTGCCCTGCGGCCCGTTGTCCGAGCTGAACAGGATCAGGGTGTTGTCGCGTTGTCCGGTGCGTTCGAGCGCCTCGACGATCCTGCCGATGGCGTGGTCGAGGTGGTGGACCGCGGCCAGCAGCAGTCGCTTCTCGGGGTCGCGTTCGCGCTGGATGACGCCGTCGGGATCGTGGAACCAGCGGATCTCGGCTTCGTCGAGCCAACGCGTCGGGTCGTCGGGATCGAGCTGCGTTGGTCGGTTGGTGAACTCGTCGCGTTCGTCGAGCGGCGTGTGCACGGCGGTGAACGGCAGGTAGAGAAAGAACGGCTGCGCACGCTTCTGCTCGATGATCCGGATCGCTTCGCGCGTCAACAGGTCCGTGGTGTGGGTGCCGTTCTCGCCGCCCTCGATCAGCTTGCAGTCGCGATGCCAGGTGCGTTCGAACTGGCCGGTCCGATAGCGATGGTCGTAGTTGCCGACGGCGCCGGCGAGGGAGCCGTAGCTCGAATCGAAGCCGAACAGGGCGGGGCCGTGATCGGGCGTGCTGCCGAGGTGCCACTTGCCGGCGAGGAAGGTGGCGTAGCCGCTGGCCTTCATCATCGTGGCGATGGTCGGCGTGCCCGCCGGAAACGCCGGCGCGTTGCTGGCCTGCAGCGCCGCGCCGCCGAAGCGGCTCGGGTAGCGCCCCGTCATCAAGGCGACCCGCGTCGGCGTGCACTGCGGCATGACGTAGTGCTGGGTGAAGCATGCGCCGCCCTTCGCCAGGGCATCGAGGTTCGGCGAGTAGACGTCGGGGTTGTTGTAGCCGATGTCGGCCCACCCCTGATCATCGCTGAGGATGAGCAACACGTTCGGTCGCTCGTGCGGCGTGTCGGTTTCGACCTGGGCAAGAGTTCGCGTGGCGGGCAAGAGCGCGAGCAGGATCGCGGCGAAGGTGGACGGGTGTCGCATGGCTGGAAGCGGGAGCGCAGGATAGACCGAGCAGCCGCCGGCAGCCCGAACGATGTCCGGCGGGCCGGTGCGTTGTCGATTCCAGTCCTCGGTGAGCATCGGGCGCGATTTCGTCAGCCTGGCCGTGACGCAGGCCGCGGTTTCGTGCTTCTCGGTGCAGGTTCTTCTCGACTGCCCCGTCCGAGTTCACGGAGCCGAATCATGAAACCGTTCACGACCATCGCTCGTGTCGCCACCGCGGCCGCCTGCATCCTCCTTCCCTTGCACGCTCAGGGCACGACCGTCGCAGCCAGGCCGTCGAACGCGGCCATCGAAGCGGCGCAGCGACGGTTCGAGAAGCTAGCCCGGACTATTCATCTGGAGGAGCGGCAAGGCCCTGGGCACTGGCAAGGCGAGGGTGAATGTCCCGTTTGCGAGTGGTTGACGGCGCCTGCA
>JAGQRA010000222.1 GCA_020425885.1 Planctomycetota bacterium
CCATCGCCTGCTCGAGCAGCTCGAGCCGCACCCCCGAGTGTCCGAGGGCGAGGTTGTGGATGCGCAACGCGAACGCCAGCCGACAGGTCGCGCGGGCGAGCGGCGCGCCGACACCGGTGGCGTGGCTGAGCAGCAGGTTGCGCTGCAGCCTGGCCAGCTGGTCGGAGGCGATGCGCATGCCGGCGAGCTTGCCGAAGCCGGTGTTGATGCCATACATCACGGCGTCGCCGCGCACGGCCCGGTCGACGATGGCGCGGCACTTCTTGACGCGGGCGCGGACGCCGCGGCCGAGTTCGATCCGCGCGCCGTCCTGGCACAACGAGATCAGCGCGCTGAGGGGAAGGGTGGGATCACCGAGCGCAATCGTGGGCACGGGACGACGCTAGCTCGCGGGCTCGCGGCCGGCAAGATCGAGGTTGATCGGACAACCCGGATCGACGCGCCTACCTCCGTCGCGGCTCAGCTGGACCGAAGCACAACTCGGCTTCCGAAGCTCAGCTGGACTTCTGGGCCTCGAGCTGCAGCGGTGGCGCGGTCGGCACGAGGAAGAAGCGATCGACATCGGCCTGGACCTTGCTGCCGTCTTCGCGCGCGAACGTGTAGCTGCCTTCCATGGTGCCCCAGGTCGTTGCCAGCGGACAGTAGCTGATGTAGCTGTAGCTCTCGCCGACGGCGAGCCTGGGGTACTCGCCGACGACGCCTCGACCGCGCACCTCCTCACGGCGGCCCTCGCTGTCGACGATGATCCAGTGTCGCGACAACAGCCGCACGCTGCCGCCCTCGACGGCGCTGCCATCACCGTCGCCGGCGGTGCCCACGTTCGTCATCGTGATGCGGTAGGCATAGACGTGGCGTCGATTGCCAGGCTGTGATTCCTGCGGCAGGTAGGAAGCCGCGGCGTCGATGCGGATCCCTGCGGTGACGGTCGTCGAGTTTGCTGGCATTGGTATTCAGCGGTGAAGTGGCTGCACCATAGTCCCGACGCCCGCAAATGCGAGGGGGTGGAACGCGGCGGCGGACAGCGGCCGAGGCAGTCGGCCATTGCCGGGCGCTAGTGCCCGTGCACGTGATCGCCGTGGTGGAACTCGAGTTTCCCGTCTGCCGAACTGAGTTCGAGGTGTTCGCCCGCGACCTTGCCGGTCCACGAATCGGCCTTGCCAGCGCCCATCAGCTGCCCCTTCACCGTGACGGCCATCGTGGACTCGTCGAAGGTGTAGGTGCCGTCGATGTGGGAATGCTGACCATCGACGTCCTGGTGGCCGAGAATGCGAGAGCCGCCGACCTCGAACTCGAGCGTGAGGCCCGAGCCGCCGCCGGCAAGCTCCTGGTTCCAGGCGCCATCGAGCGGGTGACTGCCACAGGCGGCCAGGGCGAGCAGGACGGAGCAGATCGCGGTTCGTCGCATGCGCGGATCATGGCCGGGGCCAGGCCCTTTGTCACCGCCCCCGGAAGAACTCCCTAGCGGCCTCAGGCGACCACGCCGGGCTTGCCGCAGCACTTCTTGTACTTCTTGCCGGAACCGCACGTGCAGGGCTCGTTGGGGCCGACCTTGCGATCGACACGCTTGAACGGCCGCGGCTTGACCTCGATGCCGTCGACGAAGTACCAGACGCCGTCCTCCTTGCGAAAGCTGGCGATCTCGTGATGGGTGATGTCCTCGCCGGCCAGGGTGTAGTAGGCCTTGAACTCGACGAAGCCCTCGGTGTCGGCCTCTTGCCCCTGATCGACGTTCAGCACCTCGAGGCGATGCCAGGTCGAACGCTTCGACCATTCCTCGGTTGCCTTGCGGTCGACGAACTGACGGCCGTCGGGGGACTGGCTCTCGACGACCCAGTCGACATTGCCGAGCGCATAGGCCGTGTAGCGCGACCGCATCAGCGCCTCGGCCGTGGTCACGATACGGGTGCGCTCGAGCACCGGCTCGCAGCAGTCGGCGAACTCGGCGCCGCTCGTGCAGGGACACTTCATGCCGCTGAACGTAGCCAGCGACCGCGCCGGCTTGAATGGGCGCGGCCCGATTCTCGGCCGGCGAGGCCGGGTGCCCCACTCAGGACATCAGTTCTCGAGGGCGGCGAGCCGGCGGGCGAACTCGGCCGCGACCAGGTCCACGATCTGTCGCGCCTCGTCACCGAGGTCGGCGAGCAGCTCCCGTGACTCGGCGACACCCTGCTCGAAGGCGGCGGTCCGTTCCTGCTGGCGACCGCGCGGCGCCGACGCCTGACCGACGAGCTGGTTCTGGTCGGACAGCAACCGGCTCAGGAAGACCTCGATCGACTCGCCCTCGACGATCTCGGCAAAGGCCGGCACGTGGACCGAGCCGAGTCCGAGTCGCTGGCGGGTGACCGCAAGGACCCGTTCCCGCAGCAACAGCATGGCGGCCACGGCGTCGGATCGGACCTCGACCTCGTCGCTGCCTCGGACCTGGGTCGGCTCGCCCTCATCCTCCTGAGCGGCCCGGCGACGCGGCGCCTGTTCCTCGGACGGGCGGCTGGCAAACCCTCCGAGCGCTGGCAGCGAACCCGTGCGGCGCACCCCGTCTTCACCCACCGTTGATCCTCGCTCGAATCCAGGGCCGACGAGGCCCGGAGTGCATGCCGGCTTTCGCGACGCCGCACCCCGGGAAGGCCCGATGATCTCATTCTCGGACAAGGGTGCGCCGTCTTGAGCACGCGGTGCAGGCAGAAGTCGGTTACGCTTGCCAACGCGGCACGATGCCGCGGCACACCGCCACCGCAAGGCTCGCTTCGTCCTCGCAACGCCATGTTCCTACGCAACACTTCCGCTCTCGTTCTCACCGCCGCAGCTCTGCTCGGGCAGAACGACTTCGATCTCCACAAGACGACACCCGGCACGCTCGGCAGCCCGCTGCTGCTGAGCTACGACGGCGCCCCGGCGTCCAACCTCTGCATCCTCATGGTGTCCTTCAGCAGCGGACCGACGGCGATCTCGGCGTTCGATCCGAACGACACGAGGAGCGTCCAGGTCGGCACCGAGCTGTCCAGCGGTTGGATCTTCACCGTGTCGGACCCGGGCGGCAACGGCGGCTTCGCGATGGCCCTGCCGAACAACGCGGCATTCAACGACCTGGTGCTGCACTGGCAGGTCGCCGCCCTCGCGACCTCCGGCCCGCTGCTGGTGGGCCAGATCAGCAATGACATCGTGACCCAGACCGGGCTGGCACAGACCGCGGTCGCGGCCAGGGACACGCTGCTTGCCGCGCGCGGGTTCAGCGTGGGCTTCTTCGACCGCGACAACAACGCCGATGCCGGCGACTTCATCGTGGCCGGCGGCGGCGCCGGCAACCTGACCAGCGCGTCGGGGCTGGCGTCGACCGAGCTGTGGGACTTCCGCCACATGCAGGTGCGGGCCGGCGCGAACATGACGACGTCGCGCGCCCTGCACCTGGCGGTGCCGCTCAACGACGATCGCGTGCTGATCGTCGGCGGCGTCGACGGTACCGGAGCGGTGCTCGCCAGCTGCGAACTCTACGACCCGACGACCGACAGCTTCGCCGCGACCGGCGGCATGGCGACGCCGCGCGTGCTGCACGCCGCCTGCCGCCTGGCCGACGGCCGCGTGATGGTCGCCGGCGGCACCTCGAGCCTCGCCGACACCACGTCGGCGATCACCGGGGCGCTGAACAGGGTCGAGATCTATGACCCGAACACCGGGACCTGGAGCAACGGTCCCGCGATCGGTGGCCGACGGCTGGCGCCGGCGCTGACCTTGCTGTCGAACGGGCAGGTGATGGCGAGCGGCGGCGTCGAGGTCGGCTTCCTGTTCGGCATCCCGATCTCGGCGATCAGCACGACCAACGTGCAGCGCTGGAACCCGAGCACCAACTCCTGGAGCAACGGCCCGAACATGAGCCAGGGCCGCGCCGGCCATCACTACAACCAGGTCACGCTCAACGACGGCCGGGTGCTGCTCTCGGGCGGCACCCAGGTGCCGAGCCTGCTGGGCGCGGCCAATGCCGCCCCGATCAGCGGCGCCGAACTCTACAACCCGGCGACCAACTCCTGGACCGTCGCCAACATGCCGACCGCACGCGCACTGCACTCGGCGAACGTGCTGCCGAACGGTGACGTCGTCGTCTGTGGCGGCGCGCAAGGCACGCTGACGGTGCCCAGCTCGATCGCCGCGGTCGAACGCTTCGATCCCACGACCAACTCGTGGACCGCGCTGCCAGCGCTGCCGACGCCGCGCTCGGGTCACGCCGCGGCCGTGATGCCCGATGGTACGCTGCTGCTGTTCGGCGGCCAGGGCGTGGCGACGACGACCGCGACCATCGAGACGCTGCGCTTCTGATGTCGAGCCGCTGATGGCCACCCGGCGGCGCGCAGCGCGGTTCGTCTGGCCCCTGGTCTGGGTAGCGCTCGGCATCGTCCTCGTCGCGCGCGCGACCGGACGGCCGTCGTCGCGCGGCGTCATCCTCGACCACCTCGAGTTCGGCCGCCGCCTGCTCGCCGGCGAGGACGTCCACGGTCCCTGGAAGTCGGACCCGGACGCGCCGGTGCGGCCGCTGCACGCGCCGTATCCGCCGTCGTTCGGGCTGATGACGGCGCCGTTCGCCGTCATCGATGCGGTCCTCGGGCCGCGCGCGGCGCGCGCCGGCTGGGCGCTGCTGCAGGTCCTGGCCCTGGCCGCGATGGCCTGGCAGCTGCGCCGCCTGACCGCGGGGCGGGCACCTCCAGGGATGGAATCGACGTGGCACTGGCTCTGGTTCGGCACGTTCCTGCTCGGCGCGCGGTTCATCCTGCGCGATGCGCACGGCGGCGGCGGCAACCTCATCAACGTGGCGATGTGCCTGCTCGCGTTCGGCAGCGCCGAGCGCGGCCGACCCGTCACCGCCGGGCTGCTGCTCGGCTTCTCGCTGCTGACCAAACCGACGCAGCTTTGGTTGCTGCCGGTGTTCTGGCTGCTCGGCCACCGACGGGCGGCCGCGTCGACGGTGCTCGCCGGGGTCGCCGGCGTCGTGCTCACCCTGGCCCTGCAACGCTTCGACCTCGCGCCATGGCTGCGCTGGTTCGAGGGCAGTTTCGCGCTCGCTTTGCAGTCGGATCCATGGGCCGTGCCCGCGCTCGAGTTCCCGCCGTTCGAATGGATGAACCAATCGCTGCGCTGCGCGGTCGCGCGCTGGTGCGGCACCGTGCCCGACGAGTTCGCCGCCAGGGTCGCGCTCGGCGTGCCGGCGGGGCTCGGGCTGTCGGCAACCACCGTCGCCCTGCTCGCGCGCGCCCTGAACCTGGCGCTGATCGCCGGGCTGCTGCTCTCGGCCTGGCGCGCGCGACCTCGCGCCGCGGCGCGATTGTGGCTGTTCGCCGCCGCGCTGGTGGCTTCGGTCCTGCTGAGTCCGCTGAGCTGGAAGGCGCATCACACCGCGCTGCTGCCGATCCTGTTCCTGCTGCTGCAGGAGGCGCGGTGGCGGCGCTCCCGGCGCGCGGCTGCCGCGATGCTGCTCGGCGGCTGGGCGCTCTGCTGCGCCGTGCCCGGCCGCGACCTGGTCGGCGACGACCTCGACGAGTGGCTCAACAGCGTCTACGTCGTCACCTTCTGGGACCTGGTCCTGCTCGGCGTGGCGCTCGCGCTGGCTCACCGGGTTTCGGTGCGGTCAGCGACGGCGTGCGAGCACGACGATGCCGCGTTCCCGGCACCGTGAACCGACGGGCTCCGGAATCTCGACGCGCCCGAACGTGGCCGTCAGCGCGCCTTCGATCTGTCGTGACGACTCGCGCCGGCTGCGCTCGCTGAACACGAAGTAGCGCACTTCCGGCGGGGCGGCCATGGCCACCAGCTGCGCGGTGTCGAAGTGACGCGGCGGCAACGGCTGCTGCCCGGCGAACCAGATCACCCGGGTCAGGTCACCGGTGACACGTTGCCCCGGCTCGAGCCACGCCCCGATCCACAGGCCGAGGTCGCGTTCGACGATGCGATCGGGATCGATGCGACCGCGCACGGTCCCGGTCATGCCGAACGCCAGCAGTCCGATCAGCACGACCGCGCGCCATCTGGCCGGAATGCGCAGCAGCGCCGCACCGGCGAGGGCGAAGGCCGGGATCGCACAGGACAGCAGGAAGCGGCGGCGCACGACGAAGGTGCAGACGACCGCGACCTGCAGCGCGATCTGCCACCACAGCGCGGGCGCGGTCGGCAGGGCACGACGCCAGCGTGGCACGGCCCATGGCAACAGCAGCGCCCCGAGCGGACCGTAGGCCTCGAACCAGGCGCCCCAGACCTCGAGCAGATTGGCCAGGATGGCGCCGCGTTCGGGCAGATCGTCGCGCGTGTCGTGGAAGCCGAGGATCGGCAGCGGATCGGCCCCGTGGCCGCAGAGCCAGCGGGTGACGGCCAACAGCGCCACGCCGGCGGCCGCGCCGGGGACAGTGCGCCAGGCCTGCCGCGGTCGCGCGAGCAGGAACGAGCTGGCCAGCAACAGACCCTCCGGCCTGATCCAGAACGCCAGACCGGCCACTGCCCCGACCAGCCAGAACCGACCGCACAGGCCGGCCACGGTGCCCCAGGCCATCAGCAGCAGGAACGACGGTTCGCTGTAGACCTCGATGACGACGCGGACGAGCAGCGAGCCGGTCACGAACAGCAGGCAGGTCACGAGGTCGACGGTCGGTACTCCCGGAGACAGGCGGCGGGCGATCCAGGCCAACGGCCAGACCGTCCATGCGAAGGCGCCGACGTTGACGATGTCCGCGGCCGCCGACACCGCCACGCCACAGCTTGCCAACGCGGCGACCAGCAGCGGGAAGCCGGGCGGGAACACCAATGCCAGCGCAGCCTGCCACTCGCCGGCCGCGAACCGCTCCGCCATCCAGAGATAGGAGACCCCGTCCTCGGACGGCACCGCACTCTTGCTGGCCAGGCCGCCGGCCCAGATCACGGCGAGGACTGCGCACGCGAAGGTCTGGCCCCGGCTGTGCGGCACCGTCACTCCTTGCGAACCGGATTGCGCAGCACGCCGAGGCCCTCGATCTCGACCTCCATGACGTCGCCGTCCTTGACCGGACCGACGCCCTCGGGTGTCCCCATCGCGATCAGGTCGCCGGGACGCAGCGTCGTCACCCGTGACATCGCCGCCAGGGCCTCGCCGATCGAGAACACCATCTCGCTGGTGCGCGCCTGTTGCCGCACCTCACCGTTGACCCGCATCGAGAGCTGCAGATCGCCCGCGTCGATGGCGTCCGCCGGCACCACGAAGGGGCCGAACGGACAGAACGTGTCGAGCGACTTGCTGCGCAGCCAGGGGTACTTGTGGTCGCGATCCTGGCCCTGCAACTTGCGGGCGGTGACATCGTTGAGCGGCGTGTAGCCGGCGACCAGGCGCGCGGCCTCGTCCGTGGCGATGTCCTTGCGGCCGCCAGCCGTCGGGTCGTCGAAACCGAGGACGAGACCGAGCTCGGCTTCGTGGTCGACGCGCGTCTCGAGCCAGCGCGGGATCACGACATCCTCGCCATGGGCGCGCAGCGTGTCCGGCAGCTTGGCGAAGAAGATCGGCTCCGGCGGCGCCTCGCCGCCCATCTCGCGCGCGTGGGCCAGGTAGTTCTTGGCCAGACACAGGATCTTGCCGGGCCGCGGCAACGGCACCGCGAAGCGCGCGGGCGTGGACATCGACGCGGCCTGCCCCATGCGCCCGGCGAGATCGGCGGCGGTGAGCATCCCCTGCGCCAGCAGCACGTGGACGTCGAGCGGACCGAGGTCGAACCAATGCGGACCGGCCGGGTCGACGGCGCCGACGTGCACGCCGGCGCCACTCGGGAATCGGAACCAGGCCGGCACCACCGGCAGCACGCAGTCGACCGCGGTCGTCATGCCGCCGTTCTATCCGCCGCCGCTAGCGATTGCAGCGTTCGAGCGCGACCATCGCGTAGCAGGTGCAGAGCAGCGGCATGCCCTCCATCCAGCGGTCGTTCTTGCCGTTGATCCAGGTGCCGTCGACGAGTTGCATGCCTTCGAGCTGTCCGGCCAGCGCCTTGCGCCAATCGACCTTCTCGACCGTAGCAGAGCCATCGCCCGGCAGATCGACGGTGTCGATGCCGGCCACGTCGAGCGCCTGCGCGAGCACCATGTAGTAGTAGAACAACCCCTGGTACTTGACCTTCTCGCCGAGCGCCGGGTCGGCGCCGGGATTGGTCGCCAGGTCCCAGTTGTTCCGGATCCAACGCACCGCTCCCTGCACGCGCGGGTCGTCACCCTTGACGCCGGCGAAGGTGTAGGCCTTGAGCAACGCGTAGGTCATCGAGCCGTAGCTGCGCGCCACCGACTTGCCATCCGGCTGCACCAGGTAGCCGGCGTTGCTGTTGCCGGGGTAGTAGGTGGCGCCGCCGTCATCGCCCGAAGTCGCGTCGAGGATCTTGCCGTCGTCCTCGGGGTCGGGAACCTTGCCGGAGAAGTCGTTGTGCGACTTCAGGTTCTGGGTGCGCTGCAGGAACACGATCGCCTTCGTGAAGGCCTCGTGGTTCTCGTCGAGGCCCGTCGCCTTCAACGCCTCGAGCGAGAAGTGCAGGTTGCTGAGATCGCCGCGCTGGCTGCTGCCGTAGCCGATCGAACCGTAGTCGCGATCGCTCTGCTCGTAGCCGTTGGCCTCGATGTTCTGGAACGCCAGGATCGCCTTCTGGGCCTTGTCGAGCACCGGCTTCTTGCTGGCGTCGTCCCAGCGCGCCAACGCCGCGACCACGACGCAGGTCGTGTAGTTGGGCAACCGGTCGCCGAACGTGCCATCGGCGTTCTGCTTGCCGCAGAGCCACTTCAGACCCTTGGTGATCGCGGTCTGCTCGTCCTCGGTGCGCTTGGCCTTCGGCTTGGTCTGCAGCGCCAGCAGGCCGAAGCCGGTCATCGCCGGATCGCGCATGAAGACCCCGTCCTTCTGCTGCGCGAACACGGCGGCGAACGCCTTCTGCTGCGCCGACGTGAAGGCGTCCGAACCCTGGTTCTCATGGGCGAGGCGATCGAGTTCGCGATTGGCCGCCTGGCAGGCCGTGAGCTGGACGAGCGCTTCGGCGGCCGCGCTGCGGTCGAGCGCCTCGGGCTTCTGGATCCAGATCCGCGCCTTCGCGGCCGCGTCGTCACCGAGTTGCTGCGGCCAGACGTCGGCCCGGACCTGCTCGATCACCCGGGCCACGGCCTCGCCGAAGCCCTCGATCGCGCCATGCTGCTCGCCCCAGCGCCGGGCCTGCCCGACCTCCTCCTTGTAGCCATCGGCGTCCATCCGCTCGAAGGCCTCGATGGTCCACGCCGTGGCAACGGCGTCGCCGAAGCTGCCATCGGCCTGCCGCGACTTGATCAGGAACGCGAGCGAAGGGCGCACGACCGGACCATCGGAGCTGTGGTAGCGACGATGGCAATGGCCCATCGCGGTCAGGATCTTGGCGGTGTCGAGGACCGAATCGCCGCCGAGGGACTCCAGGCCGGCGTGACGCGCGGTATCGCGCAGCACGCCGATCAGGCCATCGACCTCGTTCTTGTAGATCGCCCCCTTGCTACGGGCGGATCGAGCAGTCTCCTGGGCGCAGAGGAGGAGGGACGAGAGGGCCAGCAGGCTGGCCGTGCCGCGGAGGATTGTGTTCATTGCGGGGCCCGTGTGAGGTCGGGCTGCCAAAGGTAGGACCGGTCCGAGCATCGGCCAAACGGATTCATCCGGGACACGGTTCAGCCGAACGTGGCACCCGACTGCGTGCCGGGTATCCTGCTCCCGCAACATGTACCGAGACCGGTCCGTCACCCTCGTCATCCCGGCCTACAACGAGGAGGAAACGATTGGCCGCGTGGTCGAGGAGTTTCGTGACGAGGCCCACATCGACGAGATCCTCGTCGTCGACAACAACTGCAAGGATCACACCGCCGAAATCGCCCTGGCCGCCGGGGCCAGGGTCATCGCCGAGAACCGCCCCGGGTACGGTTCGGCCCTGATGGCGGGCATGGACGCGGCCAAGGGCGAGATCCTGGTGCTGGTCGAGGCCGACGGCAGTTTCCGGGCCCGCGACGTCGAGAAGCTGCTCGTCTACCTCGACGATGCCGGCATGGTGATGGGCACCCGCACGACACGGCAGATGCTCGAACAGGGCGCCAACATGCGCAACTTCCTGCGGTGGGGCAACGTGTTCATGGCCAAGTTCCTGCAGCTGTGCTGGCTGCG
>JAGQRA010000223.1 GCA_020425885.1 Planctomycetota bacterium
GCCTCGAGCCTGCTCTGCCATGCCCTGCTGACCTCGGTCGGCGCGGCGCAGCAGGCCACCGACCACTGGGCCTATCGCGCACCGGCAGCGGTCGCGGTGCCGGCCGTCGACGACGGCTGGATCGAGAACGAGGTCGACGCCTTCGTGCTCGCCCGGATGCAGCGGGCCGGCAAGGCCCCCGCACCGATGGCGGATGGACGCACGCTGGCGCGGCGATTGTCGTTCGACCTCTGCGGCCTGCCGCCCGAGCCCGGCGTCGTCGATGAGCTGATCGCGGCGCCCGCCGAGGAACGAACCGGCGCGACCTACGACCGGCTCGTCGACCGGCTGCTCGCGTCGCCGCACTTCGCCGAGCGGCTGGCGACCTACTGGCTCGATCTCGTGCGCTTCGCCGACACCACCGGCGTGCACGCCGACAACCCGTGGGACATCTACCCCTACCGCGACTGGGTGATCCGCGCGTTCGACACCAACATGCCGTTCGACCGCTTCACGCGCGAACAGCTCGCCGGCGATCTGCTGCCCGACGCGACGACGTCGCAGCACGTCGCCGCCGCCTACAACCGCCTCAACCTGGTGACGCGCGAGGGCGGCTCGCAGCCGAAGGAGTTCCTGGTGCGCTACACCGCCGATCGGGTGCGCAACGTGGCGACGGTGTGGCTGGCGGCGACGATGGGCTGCTGCGAGTGCCACGACCACAAGTTCGATCCGCTCCCGACGCGTGACTTCTACCGGCTGGGCGCCTTCTTCGCCGACATCGAGCAGGTCGGGGTCTATCGCGAAGGCGCCAAGAAGGACCGCTACTTCGATCCCTATCTCGAGGTGCCGACCGCCGCGCAACAGGAGCAGCTCGCGGCACTCGACGCCCGGATCGGGGCGGTGCAGCGCGGGCTCGAGGCGGAAACCGATGAGCTCGCGGCGGCGCAACGTGACTGGGAACGCGAGCTGCTGGCCGATCCGCCGGTGGCACCGACGTGGTCGACGTGGCACGCGGCCGGGCCGTTCAAGGGCCGCACGCTGGCCGCGGTGCACGCGCGCGAGTTCGGGCCCGAGCACGGCGTCGATCTGCTGGCGTCGACGGATGGCGCGCCGCGTTGGGTCGAACATCCCGACTGGGTCGACGGCAAGGCCCACCAACTCGCCGGCGACAACTCGGCCTACTATCTGTTGCGCAGCGGCGACCTCGCGCGGGCGCAACATCTGACGCTGTGGTTCGGCAGCGACGATGCCATCCGCGTCTGGATCGACGGCGAGCTGAGGCTCGATCGGCTGGTGCAGCGCGGCGTCGCCCCCGACCAGGAACGCGTCGACGTCGACCTCGCTGCTGGCCGACACGAGCTGCTGGTCAAGATCAGCAACGGCGCCGGCGGCTTCGGCTTCTTCTTCCGCGGCGAGTACGAACGGATCCCCGACGACGTGCTGGCGGCCATGCGCGTGCCGGCCGCCGCGCGCGACGTCGCAGCAGCAGCGCGCGTGACGGATTGGTTCCGCTCGGTGACGCCGCTGCTCGCCGGCGCCCGCAGCTCGCTGGCCGCGCTGCAGGCTGAACGGGACGCGCTGGTCGACGCCATGCCGGTCTGCCTGGCGACGGTGGCGACCGAACCGATGACCATCCGCGTGCTGCGGCGCGGCGACTGGATGGACGACAACGGCGAAGTCGTGCAGCCCGGAGTGCCGGCGGCGTTCGGCTCGTTGCAGGACCGCGGCCGCCGCCCGACGCGCCTCGACCTCGCCGACTGGCTCGTCGACGCCGACAACCCGCTGGTCGCGCGCGTGTTCGTCAACCGGCTCTGGATGTTGTTCTTCGGCCGCGGCATCGCGCCTTCGCTCGACGACTTCGGCAGCCAGGGTCAGCCGCCGACGCACCCCGAGCTGCTCGACTGGCTGGCGCGCCGCTTCGTCGCCTCGGGCTGGGACGTCAAGGCGATGGTCAGGCTGCTCGTGACCAGTGCGACCTACCGGCAGTCGTCGATGTGCGACGCCGCGACGGCGCGCACCGATCCCTACAACGAGTGGTTCTCGCGGCAGGCGCGGCATCGGCACGATGCCGAGGTCGTGCGCGACAACGCGCTCGCGGTAAGCGGGCTGCTGGTCCGCGACGTCGGCGGCCGCAGCGTCAGGCC
>JAGQRA010000224.1 GCA_020425885.1 Planctomycetota bacterium
CGACCCCTGCCCGCGACGTGCCGCGGCTGGTGGCCGCGCTCGCGCGCGCGATCGAGCCGTCGGTCTGACCCGGCCCGTCCCGATCACGGCACGAGATCGATTCGCTGAAGGCTCAGCGTATCGCCGCTCGGCACCAGAGCCACGCGGACGCTGGCACCCGGCTTCAGCTGCGCCAGCGGGACGGCTACGCCGTCGCGTTGGATCGACACGCTCTCCGGCACCCTGAGCTCGAAGCTCTCGCCGCCGACCGCGAGCCGGATGGTGCCCGTCGCGGCGTCGACCGCCGCGATGCCGCCTTCGAGCCGGCTGCCACCGTCATCACCCGTCGTCGCCAGCTCGCGCAACTTGGCCGCGGCCTGCGCCGACAACTCGCCGAGCTTGCCGGCGGCCGCCTTGGTGTCGTCGCGGATCCTGTCCTTGTCGATGTCGAAGGTGATGCCGGTCTTGCCCCCGGCCTCGACCGTCGCGATGGAGTACCAGCCGCGGTAGTAGCCGAAGCCGGCAAACAACAGGAGACACAGGAGCAGGAAGCCGAGAAGTCGCAACATGGATGGGCCGATGGTGAGGAGTCACGACACCATACCAGCCGCACCCACCCCCATCGCGCCCCCTCGTGCCGCGGCTCCTGAGGAAACGCCGCCGCGGCGCCGGATGCCTGCGCTTCGCCGTCGATGCAGGGCCGCGTTGCGGCGTTAGATGGCTCAGAACCCGGCCATCATGCCGGCGCCGGTCAGTTGCGGTTCACCGGCCAACGGCAGCCTGACGACGAACCCGGCGCCACCGAGCGAGGAGTCCTCGCACCAGATCAGGCCGCCGAGCTTGCCGACGATGGCGCGACAGGTAGCGAGGCCGAGGCCGGCGCCGTTGGGCTTGTCGGTCATGTGATCGCGCAGTTGCGTGAACTTGTCGAACACGTTGGTGCGATCGTCGATCGGCACGCCGGGGCCCGAGTCCTCGATGCGCAACTCGAAGCCGGCATCGACGTCGCCACAGGTCACGCGAACGACCCCGCCGCGCGGCGTGAACTTCATCGCGTTGTCGATCAGATGGCGGCAGACCTGTTCGAGCCGACCGCGATCGACCTCGATCAGCTGCGGGCAGGGCCGCTCGACGACCTGGAACTCGATCCCGTTCTGCTCGGCCTTCTGTCGGCAGCTGTCGAGGATGTCGCGCACGGCCTCGACGCCGTCGATCGGCTCCACCCCGAACGGGGCATCGCCACACTCGAGCTGCAGGAAGTCGAACATGCCGTCGACGAGGTGGCTCAGCTGCACGCTCTCCTCGTGGATCACGCGGACGAACTCGGGCCACTCGGCGGTCTCGCCCGGCACCAGGGAGCCGAGGATCTCCGAGTAGGCGCAGATGTTGGTCAGCGGGGTGCGCAGCTCGTGGGACACACTCGACAGGAAGCGGTCCTTGAGCTGCTGCAGCTCGTGATTGCGGGTGGCATCGACGAGCAGGAACAGCGTGCCGTAGTCCTGCCCGCTCTGCTGCGAGGTCACCGGCACTGCCGTGAGGTCGAAGAAGCGGTCGCGGCTCTCGATCGACGAGCGACGGATCTGCGCCGCCGCCGTCACCGGAGCCTCGCCGTCCGTGTCGTCGCGCAACGCCCGCCATGCCTCCTTGGCGCTGCGCGCGATGTCCCCGGCGAGGACATCCCACAGGATCTTGCCGACAGGATCCTGATAGGGACGCTGCATCGCCCGACGCGCGGCCGGGTTGGCCATGACGATCTCGCCGCCGGCATCGACGACGACCACGCCTTCACGCAGCGATTCGAGCACGGACTGCGAACGATCGAACGACAGCTCCATCG
>JAGQRA010000225.1 GCA_020425885.1 Planctomycetota bacterium
CCGAGGTCGAGCGCGCCTACGTCACCAACGGCAACTGATGCCGCTGATCGAGCGCGCCGGCCGCACCGTCCACTTCACCCGAACGGGCGAGGGCCCGGGCGTCGTGCTGGTGCCGGGCCTCGGCTCCGGCGCGCGGCTGTTCGGCACGCTGCCGCGGCGGTTCGCGCGCGAGGGTTTCACCTGCTGCGCCATCGATCCGGTCGGCCTCGAGCCCTCGAGTCCGTTGCCCGGCTCGATCTTCGACTTCCAGCAGGCGGCGCTCGATGTCCTGGCCATCGCCGCCGAGCTACCGCGACCGGTCACCCTGATCGGCACCTCGCTCGGCGGCAAGGTCGCGCTGCAGGCCGCGGCGATGCGCGGCAAACACGCCGACCGGCTGGTGATGCTGTGCAGCGCGGCGCGGAAGACACCGCGCAGCCGGCGCGTCTACCGCATGTTCGAGCTGCTCTGCACCGAGGTCGACGGGCGCCTGCTCGGCGATCTGCTGGCGCCGCTGCTGTTCGGCGCGACGTTCCACAACGACAAGCCGGGCGTGGTCGCCGACATCATCCGCAGCACCAAGCCGAGCCCGGCGTCGCGCGCGTTCATGGCGGCCCAGGCCCACGCCCTGCAGGCCTTCGACGGCGCCGGCCTCTGTGCCCAGGTGACCTGGCCGACGTTGTGCCTGTCGGGGGCCGAGGACGTGCTGACGCTGCCCGGCGAGGTAGCGGCGACGGCGGCGCTGATCGCCGGCGCCGTCCACGAGTGCATCCCGGGCGCCGGCCACAGCCTGCTGCTCGAGAGTGCCGCGGCGTTCGATCGCGTGATCGCGTTCGTACGCGGCTGAGCCGGACGGTTCTTCGCCTCCGTACCGGTCGAGGCACGACGTGGTCGACCGCCATCGCGGAGAATTCGCGGACGGCGGCCCCTGCCCTGTCAAGGAACGGGGTGCGGCTCGACCTGCAGCCGCGATCCGTGGTCCGACCAGGACCGAAGACACCTGTCCCCCAGGAGGAGCTGATCGATGAGAGCCAAGAGAATGTCCCTGCTGTTCGCGCTAGGCGCCGCGCTCACGGCCACCCGCGTGCCGACCCAGAACGTCTGCGAGTACCGACTCACGACCAACGCGTACGCGTGGAACTCGAACATCGCGGCTGCGGTCGTCCAGGAGTTCGGGCCCACCGCCGTGGTGGCGGATTGGAGCACAATCAAGGCCGCGTTCGGGGGCAACATCACCGGCTTCCTCGATGCCGTCGGCCTGACCGCACACAACAGCTCGGCGATGTGCGTGCGCAACGGGCAACGTTGGTGGTCCGGCAACCGCCAGTACTTCATGGCGCGCCACGACGGCACGGTGCCTGGCGGATGGCTGGTGCACGACCACATCGCCAGCCACACCCTCGATCTCGGATCGTGGTACAGCTTCAACCGCCGCATCCTGGCCAGGATTCCGGCAGGCACAGGCGCCGGAACGGGCCAGGCCAACAGCGCGACGGCGGCCCTCACCGTGAACGGCGTCGGCGCCACCGGGCGCGGGCCGTTTGCCGTGACCGTCGCCAGAGGCAGCACCGCGACCCTGGACTGGGTCGGCCCGCCGAACCAACCCGTCGTGCTGCTCTGGAGTCTCCGCACCTGCGTCCACTCGGTTGCCTTCGGCTGCGAAGGGCAGCTCGACCTCATGCTGCCACTCGCGATCGGATTCGACGGCCGCGCCAGCACGCTGTACACGACCTCGAGTGCCGGAACGGCACAACAGACACTGCAGATTCCTAATGCTCCACCCGGCCACCTTCTCAGCGTGCAGGGCGTCGTCTTCCAGCCTGCAGGCCTGTGTCCGTTCAACTTCCTGACGACCGCCGCGTTCGACGTCGCGGCGCAGTAGCGGGCAGGCCCGCGCCCGGTCCGAGCGTGCGCGATGGCGACCGTTCGCGCGGCTCGCGCCGCTACTCCCGGCGCACACCCGCTGCGGCCAGCACCGACGCGACCGCCGCCGTCGACCAGGTCGCAGCCGCCGGCGTGCGATTGTCCCGATAGTCGATCGCCTCGGCCGCGGCTCGGTTGTCGTGCGCGATCGACTGGCCCGCTCCGAGCACGAAGGTATTGCCGCTCACGGTGTTGTCGTGAGTCATGTGCCAACGCAGCGGGGTCGTGTCGATCGCCCAGATCACGTTCCCCTCGACCAGGAGTCCCCGCGTACCCTGGTCGAAGAAGAAGCCATTGCTCGGCGCCCGACCGGCGTTCCTGCGGACATCGTGGATCGCGTTGCCGCGGAACACCGTTCCGGGCTGCAGACCGAGCGTGTAGATGGCGCCGCCATCGGACAGCAACTGCATCACGTGGTGGATGTGGTTGCGCTCGATCGCGTTGCCGCGACACGGCGTCGGCCTGTCGTCCCAACTCCGCCCGACCGAGACCCCGGTGTAGGGTAGATCGCGGATCTCGCAGTTGGCGATCGTCGTGCGCTCGGTCAGGCCGACCCAGACGCCGACCGCACCGAATAAGCGCCGACCGCAGCGCTCGATCACGCAGTTGCGGACGGCGTTGCCGGCCGCAGCCGTGTCCGCCTCGTCGCCCCCATCGCCGACCATCACGCGATTGCCGCCGGCACCGCTCACCGTCGTATCGATGACGCGACAGTCGCGGCAACCGGCCCCGACGCCGATGCCGGTTCCACCGACGGCCGTCGCGGTGCAGCGATCGATGCGGCAGGCCCTGGCCCAGCGCAACCCGATCGCCGCGGGCAGGGTGTCGACCGCGTGTGACCCAGCGGGCACGACATGCGGCGGACGGACGTGGATCACGATCGGATCGCCGGCGGCGAACGCGCTTGCGAGCCCGAGAGCGGCAACGGCAACGAGGTTGAACTGATGTCTTGAGTGGGGAGACCTGTAACGGCTGGCGAATGCGGGACACAGAGGGTTGGTCAGGCCGCGAGGCCCGGAAGGAGCCAACCAGATGTCCGAACTCGATTTCGTCCCCGTGCGGTGCCCGAACCGTCGATGCCCGGCGTTCCGCCGGCCGCCGCCTCGCTTCTATCGTCGCAACGGCAGCTATCGGCCGCGGTGTCGACGAGAAGCAGTACCTCGCTTCCGCTGCAA
>JAGQRA010000226.1 GCA_020425885.1 Planctomycetota bacterium
CCACGGCATGAGCGACGCCGACGCCGACCACGTCGTCGCCGCCGTCCGCAAGGTCGTCGCGCATTTCCTCGCCGCGGGCTGAGAGGCCGAGAGGGAAACATGATGCGGCCTCTCAGGCTCTGAGGCGTCAGCGCACGGCGAACACGGGCTGCAACGGCGGACAACGCAAACGGGAGCGCAGGTCGTCGCGATCGAGCGCCGCGCGCAGCTCGGCGAAGACCTCGTCGTAGGCCCGGAGCACCTCCGCCACGTCGGCCTCGCCGAGCGCATGGCAGATGTTGTGCGTGCCGAGCGTCAGCACCCCGCGCCGGAAGCACTCCTGCAGGAACAACGTCTTCAGCTCGAGTACCGAGTAGCGACCGGTCGGTTCGAACACCAGGAAGGACCAGCTCGGATGGCCGCTGGTGCGCAGCGTGCCGCCGAGCCCGTTCGCGGCGATGCGCGCGTTGCAACCGGCCAGCAGCTGCTCGCCCCGCGCCCGCAGTGCAGCGACGACGGGTTCGCGCCGCAGCTTCTGCAGCACCGCGCGCGCGGCCGCCAGCGACAGCGCTTCGCCGCCGAACGTCGTCGAGAAGAAGATCCTCTCCATCCCGGCCATCAGCGCCGTCGGCCCCACGACGGCGCTCAGCGGCATGCCGTTGGCGAGTCCCTTGCCGAATGTCGCCAGATCCGGCGTCACGCCGAACAGCGCCTGCGCCCCGCCCACATCGAAGCGGAAACCGGTGACCGTCTCGTCGAACACGAGCAGGGCCCCTTGACGCGTGCAGAGTTCACGGACCCGCGGCAGGAAACCCGGCGGCGGCTCGACCACGTTCATTGGCTCCATGACCACGGCCGCGACCGCGTGTTGCCGGAGCAGCGCCTCGAGCCCCGCGCTGTCGCCGTAGGCGAACGCGTGCGTCAGCGCCCGGGTCGCCTCGGGCACGCCGAGGTGTCGCGTCGTGCTGCCGATGTACCAGTCCTGCCAGCCGTGGTAACCGCAGACGGCGACGTGGTCGCGGCCGGTGTGGGCGCGCGCCAGCCGCACGGCCGCCGCGGTCGCATCGGATCCGTTCTTGCCGAAGCGTACCTGCTCGGCGCACGGCACGGCATCGACGATCAGCTCGGCGACCTCGGCCTCGAGGCAGGTCGGCAGCGACAGCGTGACACCGCGTGACAGCTGCGCGACCACCGCGGCATCGACGTCGGGGTCGCGATGCCCGAGCAGCACCGCCGCCAGCCCGCAGACCAGGTCGATGTACTCGTTGCCGTCGACGTCGACGGTGCGCGCGCCCTGGCCATGCGACAGGAACAGCGGCGCCGCGCCCGGCGGGTACTGCAGCATGCTCTTGCTGAAGGTCTGCGAACCGAGCGGGATCGTGGCCCGCGCGCGCTCGAGCATGCGCTCGGACTCGGCATAGCGATCAGTCACGGCGTTCCTCCGCGTTCGGTCGTCCCGGGGCGTGCGCCGCGTCGCGCTGCAGCGAGCGCCGCCAGCCCGCAGTCGGATCGACCGTGGCGTTGGCAGCGAACAGCCCCGGGCGTTCGCGCCACAGCTGCAGCACGTCGTCCATCGCGAAGTCGGGGCGCAGGGGCAGGAAGTGGGCGAACACGGCGGTCACGACCTCGAGGTCTTCGGCGGTGTCGACGGTCCAGCGCAGCTGACCGAGCGGCTCGCGGTGCTCGACCGAGCAGAGACGGTAACGTTCGGGCCGGTGGTAGACGAACGGCGTCACGTGCTCACGCTCGGACGGCAGCGTCGCTTCGGCGACCGCCTCGGCCAGCACGGACGCGCGCACGACCTCGACGTCGAGCCCGTCCGGGAACGTCCGCCGCAGGGTGTTGGAGGTGTAGTCGGCCCCGGACTCGAGGTGGGCCGCGACCACGCGGTCGACGATCGCCGGATCGACGAGCGGGCAGTCGCCCGTCAGTCGTACGACGTGCTCGGCACCGGCCTGCGCGGCTGCGCCGTGACAGCGGGCCAGCACGTCGTCGAGTGCGCCGCGATGGCAGGCCACGCCGCAGCGTGCCGCCAGCGCCGCCACCTCGTCGTCGCTCGCATCGTCGCTGGTGGCGACGACGACGCCCTGCAGACAGCTCGCGCGCCGCACGCGTGCGAGCTGCCTTTGCAACATCGGTTCGCCGAGGATCCCGCGCAGCACCTTGCCGGGAAGGCGGGTCGAGGTGGCGCGCGCCTGCAGAACGGCGACGATCATCGCGGGCATGCTACACCGCCGCGGCTACCGCCAGCGCGACGGATCGACGATGTCGAGGTTCTCGGTGGCGAGCGCCGCGAAGCCGGCGGGGTCGACGGTGTCGGCCGCCGCTGCCAGCAGCTCCTGCAGCTGCTCGAGCGAGTCGACACCGCAGATGGCGACCCGGACACCGGGCACCGCGAGCACGAAGCCGAGCGCCGCCGCCAGCGGCGTCAGGCCGTGCTCGCGCGCACATGCCTGGAAGGCCGCGACGGCCGGTGCCGCGACCGCGAGCGCGGGCGGGATGGCCGTCTTCGGCATCAGCAGGAGCCCTTGCAGGAACACCGATCGGACGTGCACCTCGACGCCGCGGGCCGCGAGTTCGGCGAGCGCACCGGAACGCACGGCGCGCTGGTCGAGCACGTTCAGCGGCAGCTGCACGATCTGCAACGGCAGGCGGCGGGCCAGCCGCAAGGCTTCGTCGGGGTGGTAGACCGACACGCCGATGCGGCGCGCGAGACCCTCGTCGCGCACGGCCTCGAGTGCCGCCCACAGTGCCGGTCCATCATCGGCCAGCAGCTCGCGGCGGTCGTGCACGAGCAACGCGTCGGCGACCGGTCGTCCGAGCCGCGCGAGCGACCGCAGCAGCTGGGCGCGCACGGCCGCTGGCCCTGCGCCGACGGCGGTCTTGGTGACGACCGCGAAGGCGGCGCTCGCCGCGCCCAGATCGCCGAGGACCTGCTCCGCGTCACCGTAGGCCGGCGCGGTATCGAGGACCGCGGCGCCGGCCGCGTTCGCTGCGAGCAGGATCGCGCGCACCCGTTCCGGCGTCACCCGGCCGCCTCGGTTGGCGAGGCCGTAGGCGCTGCCGAACTGGGCCGTTCCGAGGCCGAGCCGCGACGCCCTGGCCGCTGCCGCGGGCGCCGATGGCGTTTCGGGCACCATGACCCTCAGCCCCGCGCCATCGTCGCGGCGACGTCGGCGACCACCTGCGGCACGTAGGCGTTGAGGTTCAGGTTGGCCATCGACGGCACGACCGGCCGCATGTTGCCCGCGGGGTCGACCAGTGCCGGATCGGCGTCGCGCAGCGGTTCGCCCTCGGCGCCGAACGCGTTGAAGTGCAGCGGCACATCGCGGAAATCGAACTCGACGACGCGGTGGTCCGCCGCCAGCAGCCCGAGGGCCACGAGATCGTCCTGCCAGTACCGCTGCCAGACCGCTGCCTCCCGCGGCCAGTCCTCGGCGATCGGCACGGCGAACTCGACCTGCAGCAGGGGGTCGTCCGAACCCCGGAACGAGGCCGGCCGCGAGATGCGGTTGACGCGGCGTCGCGGATCGCCGACCAGGTACTCGTGGAAGTCGCCGAGCGCCGGCCGATCGAGGCGGAAGCTGCCGAGCAGCACACGATCCGTGACGACCTGCTGGCAAGGCAGCGAGAGCAGCTGACACAGGGCCGGCCACGGCGCCGCCCAGAACACGTGCGGCGCCGCGAATCGGCGCCCGCCCGCCGCCACCCACTCGACCGCGTGCGTTCCCGGCCGCACCTGCACGTTCAGGTCGCGCGCTCCCGTGAGCACCTCGACGCGCCGCGGGTCGAGCTTCTGCAGGAAGCCGCGCGCGAAACCACCGAAGCCGCCCTCTTGCGGGTAGAGGATGCGTTGCGCGTGCCCACGCCGCAGCCGGTCATGGAACATGCGCGAGGCCGAGTCGCGCGCCTCGACGCGCTGCGCCGCCGGGAAGAACCACGGATAGATGTTGGTCAACAGCCGGGCTTCGTCGACGCCGAACGCGCGATGCCGGTTCTCGGTCGGATAGGACGGCAGCACCTCGTCCAGCACGAGATCGGCGAACGCCGGGCCGTAGCAGGCGGCCAGTCGCGCGCGCGTCGGCAGCTCGTCGCCGATGTCGTCGACGAGCGCCTCGCCGCGCAGCATCGCGCGCAGCTCTCCGGGCAGATCGGCAGGCTTCGGATTGTAGGGCAGCACGTGGCCACGTAGCACGATGGCGCGCCGCAGCACCTGCTCGTGCACGGCGCCGTCGACGACGTGGGTGAACAGCCGCGTCGCCAGCGGCGACCGCATCGCATCGAGCACGTGCAGGCCGAAGTCGAAGCTGGTACCGCCGGAGGTCGTGAACGAGCCGTCGGCGCTGCCGACGTGGTCGCCGCGCTCCAACAGGACCGCGCGACAACCGAGCTGCGAGAGCACGTACGCGGTCACCAGGCCGCGCATGCTGCTGCCGACTATGATCGCGTCGACCGTCTCGATCGCTGCGTCGTTCATGGAGCCTCCCAGGCCATTGCGTCTACGGGCCAATCGAAGTCCTCGATCAGGAAGCCGTCGATCTGCCAGCGCCCGTCGCGGCGGAGCCAGAGCCGGCGGTCGCGGAAACCTTCGACGATGCGGAAGTACTCGGCGGTGTCGATGCCGAGCCAGGCGCAGAACGCGCGGATGTCGTCCCACGGCGTCTCGTCGCCGCGTTGCCGCAGGAAGGCGATCGCGGCGTCGCGCGCCATGCGGCCCGCGCGGATCTCCATCGACAGGGTGTCGAAGCTCCGCGTGATGCCGAACTTGTGCCACTTCGGATGGTGGTGCACGCCGATGAAGTCGTCGTCGATGTTGACGAAGTCGTAGTGGCCGACGCGCGGTCCCGCGGCGCGGCCCGAGAAACCGTGCTGCTGCGCGATGCGCAGCGACCGTCGAGGATCCCAGGCGAAGAACCAGCCGAGGAACACGACCTGCAGCGGCTGCGCCGCGAGTTCGGCGGCCGTCGGTGTCCGCAGCGGCGCGAGGTCGGCGGCCGTCAGCGCGGCGTCGATCCAGTCCTCGGCCTTCGTCCCGGCCGTGACGCCGAAGCGCTCGAGCCAACGCTGGTCGACGACGCGCCCGGCGAGGCTCTGGTCGTCGCTGCCGTATTCGAATGCCGAGTTCTCGCCGTAGACGACCAACGGGATGCCGCGATCGAGCGCGATGCGCACCGGCCAGCGGTAGATCGCCATGTGCGTGACGAGGCCACCGATCGCCGTGGCGCGGAACGCCTTCGCGACGAAGCGGCGTTCGATCTCGGCATCGAGTCGCACCTCGAGCAGCTCGACGTCGAGCCGCGCCAACGCGTCGAGGTTCTGCTTGCCGAGCGCGGTGCGACCTGCCGTCACGTAGCTCACGCAGAGCGGCCGCAATCCGTGTTCGAGGCAGGTGACGACCTGCCAGAAGCTGTCCTTGCCGCCGCTCACCGGCACGATGCAGTCGTGCGCCAGCCCCCGCGCCCGCGCCATTGCGCGGGCCGATGCCGCGAGTTCGACGAACGCTGTGCGCCGGGAGTTCCAGTCGAGGTGGGTCTTGCGCTCGGCGTTGCGGCAACCGGCGCACACGCCCTCGGCGTCGAGGGCGACCCCGGGGCGGGAGTCGGGGAGGATGCAGCGGCTGCAGTAGCGGGGTGCCATGGCGGGGCGACAGCAGCGGAGCAGAACGCGTCATCCACCGCAATCGTCGAGCCGGGTCGCCGACAATCAGACCTGCGCCGTGACCAGCCGCTGCACCAGCAACTCGGCGACGCGCGCGGCCCCGTCCCCCGGCACGAGCCGCGGACCACACGCGGCCATCGTCCGGCGGCGTTCCGGGGCTGCGATCAGTGCGGCGACCGCGTCCGCGACGATCGACGGCGCGGTTGTATCGAGGTCGCCGAGCAGCGCGAAGGCGCCGGAGGCGGCCCACACCGGCGCGCCGCGCCGCTGGTTGTCGGCGGCCACCAACAGCAGGCCCGGCACTCCCATGGCGGCCAATTCGAAGCACGTCGTCCCGGCGGCCGCCACGGCGAGGTGGGCGCGCGCCAGCAGCGCGCCGACGTCATGCGTGGCCCGGTGCACCTCGATCCGATGGCGTCCGTGCGCCTGCAACCGCTCGGCGGCCTCGACGACCGGTCCCGTAGCGGCGACCAGCAGCAGGATCCGTAGCGAACGATCGAGGGCGTCGATCGCCGCCGCGAGCTGCACGGCGACGGCGCCGAGCTGACCGCCGCCGAGCGTCACCAACACGGTCGGTTCCGACGCCTCGCCGGCTCCGGCCGGCCGGCGCACGGGATCGAAGTCCGGCCGCAACAAGGCGAACTCCGGTCCGAACAGCGGTGTCGCCCCCCCGAACCGCGCGCGGTCCACGTCGTCGGCCCAGAGGTTGCCGTTCAGGACGAAGTCGCAGGGCAGGCGCCGATCGCCGAAGTCGTCGATGACGGCGTAGATCGCCGGAACCGCGGCGCGGACGGCCCGCAGGTCGTCGGCGGTCACCGTGTACGAGTCGACGACCACAAGGCGCGCCGCTGCGGCCCGCAC
>JAGQRA010000227.1 GCA_020425885.1 Planctomycetota bacterium
CACCGAGCGCCAGCTCGGAGAGCCCGGCCAATCGATCGAGACGATCGACCTCACGCTCCAGATCACGCACGCGCGAACGATCCTCGAGCATCACGAGTTCGCCGTCGGGCAGATCGACACGTCGCACCCGGATCAGGCCTTCGCCGACGGTGACCTCGCCGGCGCCGCGCGCGATGAGGTCCATGCCCACGGCATCGGCCATGGCGCAGAGCCGCTCGCCTTCCTGGTTGCAGATCCGCGTCGCGCCGTCGCGGCGCACGGTGACCAGCCCGATCGGCATCGCCGCGAACACCGCCTCGCGCTCGTCGAGCGATTGCTGCAGCGCCCGGTTGGTCTGCTGCAGCTCGAGATCGACGGACTCGACCCTGCCCTTCAGCTCGCGGTAGCCGGCCTCCAGCTCGCGGGCCGCGGCGACGAACTGCTCGAAGCCCTGCTGCAGCTGCACCTCGGCGACGGTCACTTGTCCTTCTCGCCTGGCCAGGTCAGGGATTCGATCGGCGTCGACGGACGATAGCCGGCGTGCAGGTTCATCCAGCGGAAGTGCTCGACCGCCACCTGCGCCGACCGGCCCCAGGTGCCGAGAACCTCGACCTCGCCGTGGCTGCCTGTCCTGCCGACATCGCGGGCGCTGATGGCCAGGAACGGCTCTCGCACCTCCTGCTCGCGCTGCTGGAACACCTTCGCCGAACGCTGCAGCGACAGTCCTTCGTAGCGCACCGAGAACCTGAACAGCAGCTCGAGGCAGCGGCCCTTGCAGAACAGCGCGGCATACGCCGGCTGCTGCTCATCGAGCAGTGGCGCCAATTCGGCGAGAGCGCGCCCGAGGCGCTCCTTGCCGCGCTCGTCGTAGTCCCTGGCGGCGGCGGCATCAGCGTGTTCGCGCGCGGTCTCGGCCCGATCCATCAGGGCCTGGCCGGCCTTGAACAGAGCCTGGGCGACGCGAAGGTGATCTTCCGAACCCTGGATCCGACCGCGCACGCGATCGAGCTGGACCGCCACGTCCTCGCTCACCGTTGGCGTCTCCGGCGTCCTGATCTGCGCCTCGCCCTGCGGGCGAGGACCGGTGTCGATCGCCTCGCTCGGCGACTGCACCGTCTCCGACCGTTGGGCCGAACCGACCGAGGGCACGACGATGAAGCTGTCCTGCTCGTCACGCGTCGCGTTGCGGGCCTCGATCTCGGCCCGCAGCGCCTCGATGTCGTTCTTCATCTTGTTGTAGCGACCGAGGTAGGTGGCCGTCTCACCCTCGGCATCGCGCAGCTCCCGGATCATGCGCTCCTTGTCGCCGGTCGTCAGCGGATCGACCCGGCGCATGGTGGGATCGGGCTCGCTGGGCAGGCCGAGGTCGTGGCGCAGCCGCCGATCGACGAGCTGTTCGATCTCCGAGCCCTTGCGTTCCTTGATCCGCTGCAGACGCGACAGCTCGGCCGCCTGATCACGACCGAGCTGGGCAGGCGCCGTCACGGCCAGCGCCATGGCGGCCACCATCCCGCACCACGGCCTCACCGCAGGATCCCCCGGTATGCATCGGCGGCCTGCTCCAACTTGCCGAGGCTGGTGTAAGCGTCACCGATCATGTCGGCGACCTTGCTCGCCAGGACGCCATCGTTGATCCGTGGCGCCAGTGCGATCGCCTGTGGCGGGAAGTCGGCGAGGTTGTCGCTGGCGACCGCCTGCTGGTAGAGCGCCACGACCTTCTTGAATCGCGCCTGATCGCCGATGGCGCTGTCGAGCTCGGTCAGGCCCCGGGTGACCGCCATCGCCCGTTCCCATTGCTTGTCCTCGAGCAGCTTGTCGGCCAGGAACAACGCCAGCTCAGGCTCCTCGCCGCGGGCGATCATCTGCTCGAGCTCGATGAACGCGCCTTCCTTCTCGCCGAGCGCGAGCGCGGTCCGCGCCCAGATCTCGAGGGCCCGCTGTCGCCACTCGGGCGACAGGGTGCTCAGGTATCGACGCCGCGCTTCGATGGCGGCGGCGCGGGCCTGCAGCAGTCGCTGCAGCGACAGGTAGGACTCGGCGAGCAGAACGTGCGCGATGCCGCGCCGTTGGTCGTCCTCGGCGTGGATCAGGAACCACTCGAGCGAACGCATCGCCAGCTCCTGCTTGCCGACGCCGAGCGCGCCGTAGCCGAGCAGGAAGTGGTAGTCGCGGTACTGGCGCTCCGACAGGTCGTCGAAGTAGACCGACTCGCGCAGCGTCAGCATCGTCTCGTAGACGCGATCCGACTGGCCGAGCATGAGCTGGGCCTCACCAGCCAGCAGCCAGACGTCGAGCATCTCGACCGAGTCGATCAGACGGATGACCCGGGCGCGCAGCTCGGCCTGACACTTCTCCGCCAGCGATCGGGCGAGGTCGCCGTTGGTCTCGGCCTTGGCCTGACCCAGCAGGGCCTGACCGAGCAGGATGGTGGCGCGGGCCACCTCCGGCGCGCTGGGCATGCGCTGCAGCAGCTCGCGGGCCCAACGCTCGGCGTCGGCGAAGTTCTGCCTCTGCAACGCTCGGTCGTGATGGGTCCGGGCGATGTCGAGGTGACACTGGCAGATCTTGAGGATCGAGGCGGCGACGTGATCGTGCGGCCGCGCCTCGAACACCTCGGTGAAGAAGCGGATGGCCCCCTCGAGGTCATCGCTGTCCAGCAGCAGCTGGCCGAGGCTCATGCGGACCTGCACCGCCTCGCGCGCGACCAGCGGGTCGTGTTCGAGCTCGTCGCGCAGGAACGAGCGATACCATTGTCCGGCGATCGCGCGCAGACGTTGTCGTCCCGACGCCGACGACGCATCGGGCACCCGCACGACATGGACCGTCGTGCGCGCCCCCGGCACCGGTTGCGGGTCCGAGAAGACCACGTCGGCCCCGCCGGCGACGGCGATCAGATGCGCCACCATCCGCGGATCCTGATCGACGAGGTTGAGATCGACGCTGTGATAGGACAGCTCGTTCTCGAGCGGCGAACTCTCGAAGGCGATGTTCCAGTTGACGGCAGCCGCCAGACTGCGCAGCCCGTCGAAGCACGTGATCTGACGCCGATCGGCCTCGACGAAGAGGCGATCCGGCTGGCCCTCGGCGCTGGCCACCACCTTCACGGTGAAGACCTCGTCGACACCCTGAGGTGCGACGAGGCAAACCGCCAGCAGGGCATCGCCGATCAGGCTCACTTGCCGCCCTCCCGGGCACTGGCCTGATCACGCAGCAGCGATTCCGTGCGCTGCAGCTCCTCGAGGCGCGCCTTCTCGCCGGCCTCGTTGGCCTGGACACGATAGCTGTCGCCGAGCTGCAGGTAGGCCTCGGCCACGTGCTGGTAGAGCGAGCTCGGGATCTGTCGCTGCTGCAGCAGGAACCGCGCCCAGACCTGGCGCAGCCCTTCCTGGTCATTGCTGTCCTTGGCCGCCTTGGCCATGGCGATGAGATCCTCGGGCAACGAGTGACTCCGCGTCACCAGCTGCGCCTTGCGCTCGTACTCCTCCGCCTCGCTGAAGCGGTTGATCGCCCCGGCGTAGTGGGCCATCGCCCGGTAGACGTTGACCAGCCGGCTGGCCGGCATCCGCGGCGATTCCTCGAGGTACTCCTTCAGCAAGGTGATCGCACCGGCCCAGTCACCCGACTCCGAGGCCAGCAGGGCCTGGTTGTACTTGTCGGCAAGCCGAGGCCCGGCCGACTCGACCTCCGGCCGCGGCGGCGGCTCGCCGCTCGAAGGCGTCTGCTGCGACTCCGATTGCGACGCGGTCTGCGGTGGCAACACGGCGACGACGATCATGGCCAGCACGTTGGCGGCCAGCAGCAATCGCAGCGCCAGTTCGCGCTTGCGCGACCCGCGCGCCGGCTGCGGTCGTTCGGTGGCGAGCTGCGCGCGCGCCGCGGCGAGGGCGCGCTCGCCTTCGGCGATGGCGGCCTGTGCCGCGAGCACCGCCTCCGCGTCGAGATCCGGACGGGTCTTGCCCTGGCCTGCCTTGGCCCCGCTCGCCATCAACGAGGACAGCTTCGCCGACGACTCCGTCTCGTCACCGCTCTGCGATACCGGATCGACCGCTTGCTCGGCAATCGTCCCACCGGGTGCTGCCGGGTCGGCATCCGCCGCCGCCGCATTCTCGCGTTCGTTCTCGCTCACGATCAACTCCAGAGGTCGGCCAGGACTGCCGGAAGCCGGGGGCCGACCGCAGCTCTCATCGGCATGTCATCGGCCCTTCCCTGATCCGATGCCCAGGAAAGCAGCGAATCGGGAACGTTGAGCAGGTGGACGCTGCGTCCCTGCGCACGATGCTCGCGGGCCCGGTCGAGGCAGGCCTCGAACCCGCGCACCGACAGCCCGGTGCCATGGAGGTCGACCGCGAACTGCGGCACCAGCGGCCAGCGGTCGTCGGGACGAACGACGGGCATGTCCGCCGCCGGCCGACCGTCGCGACACCAACGCAGTTCGACGACCGGCTGACCTCGCGGGGCCAACACCCGCAGGTCACCGCCGAGCCGGCGGAGTCCCGCAAGCTGCGACTCATCGGCCAACGGCGCCCGCAACAGCACGAAGGTGCCGTCATCCTCGAGGTGACCGTCGGTCTTCAGCACGGCGCGGGCATCGGCGATCAACCTGCTGACGTCGGCCGGAAGCGGCGCCGACATGGCAGAGGCCGCCGGCTCGTAGCGGGCGATGACCGCCAACAGGCGACCGATCTGCACCGGTTTGGTCAGCACCTCGTGGATCGCCTGGTAGCCGGCGACCTCCTCCGGATGCCCGCTCATGGCGACGACCGGTCCGGTGCTGCGGGCGATGAACTCGGCGGCGCGCCCGTCCGGCAGTCGCCAATCGGTGATGACCAGGTCGACGTCATCGCCGTCCAACAGCTCGCGGGCCTTGGCGCAATCGCCGGCGGTCAGGACCTCGTGGCCCCGTCGCCGGAGCAGCGCGGCGAGACCTTCGCGGATCCCGGCTTCGTCGTCGACGAGGAGGAGTTTCATGCCAGCGCGGGTTGCAGGCGTGACATCGGCAGCTGCAGCGTGAACCGCGTCCCTTGGCGCAACGGCACGCAGCGGATGCGTCCGCGATGGGCACGCACGGTCGCCTCGACGGCGTGGAGCCCGAGCCCGTTGCCGCCGCGACCGGACCAGCCCGCGGCGAAGATCCGGGCCCGGTCGGCTTCGGCGATGCCGGCGCCGTCGTCCTCGATGTGGATCGCGACCTCGTCATCGAGGCACTGGGCCGCGATCCGAAGGTGGCGCGCCCCGGCCTGCACGGCGTTCGTCAGCAGATTGTCGAGCGCCCGTTCGAGCAACGTCTCGTCGCCGTCGACCGCGACGGCGACCGGTCCGGTGACGACGACGGCCTCGTGCCTGGCCGCGACCCGATCGAGCAGGCCTTCGATGTCGATCTGTCTCCGATTCACCTCGCCGGCCCGCGACAGCCTCAGCCAACCATCGGTCAGCCGTGTGATGCGGTCCAGATCAGCGAGCACCTGGTCGGCCAGATCGCGGCGCGGATCACCGTCATCGATCATCTCCCGCAGCAACGTCGCCGCCGTCATCGCCGCGGCCAGCGGGTTGCGCAGCTCGTGGCCGAGCACTCCGGCCAGATCACCGACCTTCGCCGCGTTCATACGAACACCTTGGCCCGGTTCGGTCGATTGCCCAGATCGTAGAGCCGGATCTTGTTGTAGAGCGTCGTGCGGTTGATGCCGAGGATCGACGCCGCCCGGCTGATGTTCCAGCTGGTGTCCTCGAGCACCATCGCGACGAGCTTGCTCTCGAGCGCGCGGATCGACCGGTCGGCCCCTTCGAGGACGACGGTGGCGCGTTCGATGCAGTCGCTGCCATCCGGCGTGCCGCCCGTGAACTTCGGCAGGTGGATCTCGTCGATCATGCCGGTCGTGCAGACGATGCAGGCATACTCGATCGCGTTGCGCAGCTCGCGGACGTTGCCCGGCCACGAGTACTCGCACAGCGTCTCCATGGCCTCCTCGGTGAAGCCGGCCAGCGCCTTGCCCATCTGCCGACCGACCTGGTCGAGGAAGAAGTGGGACAGCAACGGGATGTCGGCGGCCCGCTCGGCCAGCGTCGGCACCTGCACCGTCATGACGTTGAGGCGGTAGAACAGGTCCTCCCGGAAGCCGCCCGAGTGCACCATCTGACGCAGATCACGGTTCGTGCTGGCGATGATGCGAACATCGGCCGGGGTGTCGTTGACGCCGCCGACCCGGCGGAACGTCCGCTCCTGCAGCACCCGCAGCAGCTTGGCCTGCAGCGTCGTCTCCATCTCCCCGATCTCGTCGAGGAACAGGGTGCCGCCGGAAGCCACGGCGAACAGCCCGTCCTTGCCCTCGCGCGATGCGCCGGTGAAGGCCCCCGGTTCGTAGCCGAAGAGCTCGGCCTCGAGCAATGCCTCGGTCAGGGCCGCGCAGTTGACGGCGACGAACGGGCCGTGGCGCCGGGAGCTGCGCTCGTGCACGCAACGCGCGACCAGCTCCTTGCCGGTGCCGCTCTGCCCCGTCACCAGCACCGTAGTGTCGGGCGCGTGCGAGACCTGATCGATCCGCATCTGCACCTCTCGGACCGCCGGTGACAGCCCGACCAGTTCGGTGGACGTCAGCTCGCGCACCCGGTCCTGCAGCCAGGTCAGCTCGTTCTTCAGCTGCCGCGTCTCGAGCACGCGGCGCACCACCGCGAGGATCCGATCGTTGGAGAACGGCTTCTCGATGACGTCACAGGCGCCCTTGCGCATCGACTCGACGGTGTTGGCGACGGTGCCGTAGCCGGTGAGCACGATGACGTCGGCCGGCGGGTTGCCGCGGCGCAGCTTGCCGAGCATGGAAAGCCCGTCGGCGCCGGGCAGATTGAGGTCGAGGAACACGATGTCGAAGCTCTTCTGCTCGACGCGGCGCACGCCCTCCTCGGCGGTTCCGGCGGTCTCGATGTGCAGGCCTTCGCGCTGCAGCATCGAGCGCAGGCCCTCGCGTACGCCATCTTCGTCGTCGACGATCAAAACACGCGGAAGTCCGGGGAAGCTCAAGTTCTTCATGTGCCGACCTTGTCTTGTTTCGCCGCACTCGGTCCGCCGAGCCCGGCAAACGTTGAATGACCTTGCCATGGGCCCTTTCGGCAGGAAGCGGCGTCGACCTTTTGGTCACTTCCCCGAAAACCGCCGAATCCTGCATCTCTCGGCCCTGCAGTCTCAAGGCGGGGACGGATGCTCCGGATGATGTGTGACCGCCCGGCGCGGTCATAACTGGATCATCGGGGAGTCATGGGTCTAAGAGTCAACACCAACGTCACGTCCATCAACGCGCAACGGAACCTGTCGTCAGTCACCAACAGTCTGGCCAACAACTTCCGTCGCCTGTCCACCGGCCTCCGCATCTCGACCGCCGCCGACGACGCCGCCGGCCTGGCGATCTCGGAGCGCCTCCGTTCGCAGGTGCGATCGCTCGAGCAGAGCAAGCGCAATGCGAACGACGGCATCTCGCTGGTGCAGACGGCCGAAGGCGGCCTCAACGAGGTCAGCTCGATCCTGATCCGCCTGCGCGAGCTCGCGGTCCAATCGAGCAACGGTTCGGTCAGCCCACAGGACAAGGACACCCTCAACGAGGAGTTCAGCAGCCTGGTCCAGGAGATCGATCGCATCGGCCGCTCGACCGAGTTCAACGGCATCAAGCTGCTCGACGGC
>JAGQRA010000228.1 GCA_020425885.1 Planctomycetota bacterium
CGCGCGGCAGGACCGTGCCTGCGCTGCCTGTGGCCGGAGACGCCGGGTGCCGGCGAGGCCGCGACCTGCGAGACCGCCGGCATACTGACGCCGACCATCGCCGCGGTCACCGCCTTCCAGACCGCCGAAGCGCTCAAGGTTCTGACCGGCGCTTCGACCACGGCCGGTGTGTTCACGTGCGATGTCTGGTCGGGCAGCTATGGCCTGCTCGGCGTGGCCGCCCACCCGTCGCCCGATTGTCCGGTCTGTCAGGGCGCCGCCTACCCGGCCCTCGAGGCGCCGCCGCCATCGGCGGTCACGCTGTGCGGGCGCGATGCCGTTCAGGTCGATCCGCCGCGCCGGGTGCCGCTCGATCTCGACGCATTGGCGACCCGGCTCGGCGATGCGGTCTCGGACCTGCAGCGAACGCCGCACCTGTTGCGGTTCACGGCGGCCGGCTGTCGAGTCAGCGTGTTCCCCGGCGGCCGCGCGCTGATGTTCGGCATCCGCGACCCGCTCCGGGCCCGGGCGCTCTACGATCGTTGGGTCGGCGCCGTCTGAGTCGCCCTGGCAACGATGATCTACCTCGACCACGCGGCGACGAGTTTCCCGAAGCCCCCCCCCGTGCTGGCGAGCGTTTGCCATTGGTACGAACACCTCGGTGTCGGCGCCGATCGCGGTGACTCCGGTCGATGCCTCGAGGTGCGGCACGGGGTCGATCGCTTGCGAACGCGCATCGGCCAGGCGTGCGGCATGCCCGCCGAGCGGGTCGCCTTCGTCTCCGGCGCGACCGAGGCGCTCAATCTCGCTCTGCGCGCGGTGCTGCGCCCTGGCGACCGCGTGCTCACCACCGCGTTCGAACACAGCTCGGTGGCCCGGCCGCTCCGCGCCCTCGAGCAGGGGCTCGAGCTGGCCATCGAGGTGCTGGCGCCGAGCGCCGATGGCGGGCTGGCCGTGGCCGACGTCGAAGACGCGCTGCAGCGCCTGCGCCCGCGCCTGTTCGTGTTCACCCACGCCAGCAATGTCACCGGCGCCATGTTCGACGCTGCCGCTTTCTGCGAGCTGGCGCGACGTCACGGCGCGCTGAGCCTGGTCGATGCCAGCCAGACCGCCGGCTTCCACGACATCGACGTCGGCGCCGACCTCATCGCCGCGAGTTGCCACAAGTCGATGCTGTCGCCTCCCGGCGTCGGCTTCCTCGCCGCCGCCGCGGCGATCGATCTCGCATCGCAGAAGCAGGGCGGCACCGGTGGCAGCGTCGCCCTCGATCGACATCCCGAGCAATGGCCGCAGCTGTTCGAGGCCGGCACTCCCAACACCCCGGCGCTGCTCGGCTGCCTCGCGGCGCTCGACTGGATCGAGGCCGAGGGTCGCGACCGGCTCGCGGCCCGCTGCCTGCAGCGAACCGGAGAACTGGAGGATCGCCTCGCCGGCTCGGCCGCAGTGCGCCTGATCCGGCCGCCGCCCGGTCCGCGGACGGCGGTGACCTCGCTGCTGCCGCTCGCCTTCGATCCGGCCGAGCTCGGCGCCGTCCTCGATGCCGCCGATGTCCATGTCCGCAGCGGGTTCCATTGCGCACCATGGATCCACCACCACCTCGGCACCGGCGCCGCCGGCACCGTCCGACTGAGTCCCGGGCCGATGATCAGCGCAGCCGATATCGAAACGGCAGCGGCGGTCGTCGCGTCGTGACGAAGTCGTAGTAGGCGACCGCGATCTCGAAGAAGGCGCTGCTGTCGATTCCCTTCGGCCGGTAGCGCTGCTCGACGCTGACATGCGACCGGTACTTGCCCCCGGGGTTGCTGCCGACCAGCAGCAGGTCGCGCACCAGCAACTGTTCGGCCTCGAGCAGGCCGATGCCGGGGTGACTGCCCCAGCGCCATAGCGTCTCCTCCAGCACGCGGCGGCCGACATCGCGCGGCAGGCGATCGTCGGCCGCCAGTTCGAGCAGTGCGGTCAGGGCCGGATCCTCGCAGCGCTCCGCGACCGCATGCTGCCCCAGCGCCCAACGCACGAGCTGCCACTCGGGCACGCGCGGCAGGGCCACATCGGCGAAGCCGCCCTTGGCGCCGCTGCCGCCTGCTTCTGGTCCCTGCCGCGAGCCGAGGATCATCCACGCCAGCGCGACCGCGATGTGTTGCCGGGTGACTTCGTTGCCGCCCCAGTCCTCGCGTTCGGCGATCACGTCGCCGATGTCACGCGAGAGCACGTAGCTCACGGCGAGCCGGTAGGGCTCCTCGTCCCCTGGCTGCTTCGCCGCCTCGAGCCAACGCCGCACGCGGCGGGCCGCGGCCTGATCAGGCGCCATCTGGCGCAACAGCTTGAGATCGGGTCGGGTGTCTTCGGTGCGGACATCGCCGGCCATGGCCCGGAACCGGACCGCGATCTCCCTCGCATCCGGGTACTTGCCGCTACGGAGTTCGGCGACCTGCCGGGCACGCTGTAGCAGGGTGGCGTCGGGTTGACCGCCGTCCAGGATCTGCCGGCAACCTGCAAGCAGGGCACCGCGCCAGAACATCTCATCGTCGCGTTCGATATCGCGAAGATCCCACAACCGGCCGATGACGCTGCTCTGGAGCGGCAACCCGGCAAACGCCGAAGCGGCGGCCAGCCCGATCTCACCGCCAACCACCGGCGCTGCTCCGGCCGCCACCCCGGGCATCCGCGCCGCGGCCAGACGGACCGCGATCGCCAGGATCTTCTCGGGGGAGCGCGCCGGCCCGAGACCATGGGACCAGAAGTCGGCGACCGGGCGCTCCCGCGGCGGGCCGAGCGCGATCGCCAAGGCCACCATCGTCCGCTCCTCCTTGATGGCCTTCTGCTGACCCAGCCACTTGAACAGGTGCTCGTCGAGGCTCGGTCCGGCAGCGAGCATCGCGGCGGCGAGCACCGCGGTGCGCGGGACGACGTTGGCGGTCTCGGCCGAGAGCATCTCCCACAACAGCGGCACGGCTGGCCGGCCGACGTTCTGGGCGATGGTGAATCCGGCGGTGTAGTTGCGGGTCGTCTCGGTGGCCAGAAGTCGCTCGAACAGGCCATGGAAGGGCTCATCCCGCCCGGCCAGCCAACCCGGGACCCCGGCGGCATCGGCAGTTGGCAACTGGCAGCGAACCGATTGAACACAGAGCAGCAGAGCGCCGATAACCGCGGTGACTCCGATCACTTCGGTTCTGACCGGACCGGGCCGACATCGGCGCGCTCGTTCCGGCCTGGTCTCCGTCGGCATCGCCCGCACCTGCATGACTTCATCTGGGAACATACTGGACAACGAAGAGGTCGAGTTCCTGCTGAGCAGTGCACTCGACGACGGCGCCGGTGGCGACGACGACGCGACGCCCGAACAGGCCGTGACGATGCGGGGAGATCTCGATCAGATCAACCTGTCCGACATCTTCCAGACGCTGTCCATGACCAAGATGGAGGGTGTGCTCCGCGTACACAACCCCCTCGAGCAACGCCAGGTCTTCTGCCGCGACGGCTACATTCGCATCCTGGTGCCGACGCGGGTGATCCATCGCCGCATCGGACAACGCCTGGTTCACTGCGGACTGATCACCGGCAATCAGCTGCGATCGGCCCTGATGCGCCAGCGCAAACAGCGCCTGCCGTTGGGCCAACTGCTCGTCGACGATGGCCTGCTGACGGCCGAGGCGATCGACGACATCGCCAGCACGCAGGTCGCCGAGGATCTGTTCGAGCTCTTCACCTGGCGACATGGCACCTTCGAGTTCTACAAGGGCCCCGTCGAGGACCCGGCGCTGCGGTCGAAGTTCGATGACTGCCACGAGTTCGAGGTCAGCGGGCTCCTGCTCGAGGTGGCCCGTCGTTCGGACGAATGGGAGAGCGTCCTCGACACCATCCATGGCCTCGATGAGGTTCCGGCCCGCACCGAGGTCGAAACACCGACCGAGCTGACGGAGATCCATGCCGCGGTGCTCGCCGAAGTCGATGGCGCCACGACCTACCGGCAGCTGGCGAGCAGGACCCCGCACGGGGTGTTCGAGGTGGCGAGGGCAGCCCGCGACCTGGTCCGGAACGGGTTCCTGGAGAACATCGGTCAGGATGAGATGGTCGCCGTCGCCCGCGGTCTGGCTGACACCGGCAGCCAGAAGCAGGCGGTCATGCTGCTGCAGACCCTGCGCGATCGACCTGGCGAGTGCGAGCTCGAAACCGTGCGCGGCATCGCGGCGGTGCTCGACAAGTGTGGCGAGCGCCGCCTCGCCGGACTCACACTGCTCGAGTACGCACAGCAGAACGATGAGTCAGAGATCGCCCTGACCCTGGCGCGCGACGCCTGCACGTACGCGCCCCGTGACCCCGAGACGTTGAGCTTCCTGCGCACGACCCTGCTGGTGCACTCAGCGGCCGACTCGGCCGAGCTCGCTCAGTGCACCCAGGACCTGCTCGACGCCCTGCTCGAGTGCGATCGCCTCGATACCGCCCTCGAGATCGCGACCAACGCGCGCGCCACCGGGTCGGCCACCGCCGAGATCGTGCTGCGCGAGGCGCGTATCCGGCAACGCAACCGCGATGCCAACGGTGCCATCGCGGTCCTCGAGGAGCTGGCCCAGTCGCTTCGCACCCAGGGCCAGAAGGAGCGGCTCAAGGAGGTCTACGAGACGATCCTCAAGATCGACCGCTCGCGCAGCGACATCCGCAAGCTGCTGCTGAAGACGAGGCGGTCCAAGGGTGCCAGGATGGTCCGACTGGCGATCACGCTCGCCACCGCGGGATTGCTCGGGACCATCGGGTTCTCGTACTGGCAACAGCAGCAGGCCGAGGTCGATGCCGCAACCGCCGCGCAGGAGATCTCCGACCTGCTCGGGTCAGGGGATCGCCTGGCGGCGCGCGAGCGTCTCGAGTTCTGGTCGGGCGTGCTGGGCCTCGGCGAGACCACGGCCGACCTTCGACGGCAGATCGACTTCGCCGACGCGGCCGAGATGCAGCGTCGCGCGAGGCTGCTGCAGAAGCAGATGGTGGAGCGCCTCGCGGCCGCGTGGGAGCTCCTCCGCAAAGGCGATCTCAATGCCGCGTTCGCCATCTACACCGAGGTGCGCGCCAGCCGCGAACTGCGGACCGATGCCGACGAGAGCCTGGCGACGCGGCTGGA
>JAGQRA010000229.1 GCA_020425885.1 Planctomycetota bacterium
CACGGGCTCCTGATCGGCTGCGACGGCGGGCGACCGATCGGACGCGATCGCCCAGGTGTCACGGATAGCGCACGCCGCCCTGGTCCGCCGTCGCTCGGTCACTCCAGCCAGAATCACGGAAAGCCGAACTTGGAGAAGCGGCCAGCCGGGCAGACTACGAGACCCGGCGGACCGCCGGGCAAGCCCACCTCCAAACATGTCCGCGACACTCCTGGTCGGCCTCTTCGTCGTCGGCTACCTCTGCATCGTCCTCGAGCACTGGCTCGACGTGAACAAGGCGGCGTTCGCGCTGCTCACCGCCGCGGTCTGCTGGGCAACCCTGCTGCTGTCCGGCGGCGACCATCACGAGGTCCTGGAGGCACTCGGCGAACACCTCGCCGACATCGCCCAGGTGGTGCTGTTCCTGCTCGGCGCGATGACCATCGTCGAGCTGCTGACCTCCTACCGGGCCTTCGACCCGTTGCAGCGCTGGCTCGCGCAGGGTGGCTACCGGGCGATCCTCTGGGGGCTGCCGGTCTGCACGTTCTTCCTGTCGGCGGCGCTCGACAACGTCACCACGACGATCCTGATGATCTCGCTGCTGCGGCCCCTGGTCCCCGAGGGCACCACGCGGCTGAAGATGATCGGGATCCTGGTGATCGCCGCCAACGCGGGCGGAGCGTGGTCGCCGATCGGCGACGTGACGACCACGATGCTGTGGATCGACGACCGCGTGACCTCGGGCCAACTCGTGCTGCAGGTGCTGCCGGCGTCGCTGGTCTCGGTGGCGGTGCCGCTGCTGTGGTCGGCGCGCAGCATCGGCCGCAACCTGAGTCACAAGACCCCTCTGCCTCCCGCTACGCCGCCGATCCCACGCACCGGCCTGGTCCTGGCAATCGGCGTCGGCGCGCTGCTCGCGGTGCCGATCCTGAAGACCACCGTGGGCATGCCGCCGTACCTCGGCATCCTGTTCGGCCTCGGCCTGGTCTGGGTGGTCACCGACCGCCTGGACGCCGGCCACGAACTCCGCGTGCCGCACATGCTGACCCGCGTCGACGTGTCGAGCGTGCTGTTCTTCCTCGGCATCCTGCTGGCGGTGGCAGCCCTGGAGACCAATGGCCTGCTGACCGCGATGGCCGAGAGCCTCGAGCCGGCGGTCGGCAGCAAGACGGCGATCCTGACCGTGCTCGGCATGCTGTCGGCGATCGTCGACAACGTGCCCTTGACCGCGGCGGTGATGGGCATGTGGGACACGACCCAGTACGCTCCCGATGCCGACCTCTGGCACCTGACCGCGTTCTGCGTCGGCACCGGCGGCAGCATCCTGATCATCGGCTCGGCGGCGGGCGTGATCGCGATGGGGATGGAGCGGATCAGCTTCGGGTGGTACCTGCGCCACGTCGGGCCGATGGCGTTGGCCGGCTACCTGGCCGGCGTGGCGACGTACGTCGCGACACATGGCTGGACCTGATTCGCGCCGCAATGCCCGGGCTTGACTCCCGGGCGGAGAGCGAGGGCGATGGGGACTCCTCCTCTCCCGTTTCGGGAGTTCTCGCTCGAGATCTCGCTCGCTCGCCTCCCGCCCGCGCCGCTGCGATACGCAGTCGCTGGACCCCTGCTCGCCTTGTCCCTCTCGGCCCAGCCGGCCGTACAGGTCGTGCCCGCGATGACGATCCCCCCACGCCGTCATCGACATGGACGACGTCGGCCCGGCCGGCCCGACCACCTTCGGCGCGGTCCTGGCAGGCGCGACCGGCGGTCGGTCGGATGCAGTGACTTCGTGACTTCATCGAAGTCACGAACTCACACGGGCCGCTCAGCGATCACGCAGCGCCGACCGGCAGGTCCAGTCGCCGCGCGACGGGGCCGCACACCCGCTCGATCGTGGTGAGCTGCTCAGCGCTCCACGCGTCCCGCCACGCCTCCAGGCTGGCGGCCTCGCTGCCGGAGGTCGCATGACCACCGGCCGACCGTTCCTCGAAGACGCGTAGCGCGTTCTCGTCCCTCGGAAGTCGCAGGAAGCGCTGGACGCGGTCGAAGACCTGCCGCGGCGATCGCAGCATCTGTCGGTAGTCGACGCGGATCGAATTCCCCGGGTCGAGTGCATCGAGCAGCTGCTCCTGATGCAGTGCCCAGGTTCGACAGAGCTCGTCGAATCGCTGGCCGTCGACACTCCACCCTCGGCGTCGCTGTCGCTGGCGGTAGCGCACCTGTGACAGCAGACCATGCCGCGGATCCCGCACCACGTGGATGAACTGGATCCGCGGGAAC
>JAGQRA010000230.1 GCA_020425885.1 Planctomycetota bacterium
CACGACGTGATCCTCGGCGGGCTGATGATCTCGACGTCCCAATGGTCGGACCTTCGGGCACGCGAACGACGCATCGTCGCCGAGATCGATCGCGACGGGGTGTCGCTGTGAGCGACCCGGCCCGCAAGCGCAACATCGCCGAATCCCTGGCGCGGGCATCGCAGGCCCTCGGCGTGGCGGCGGCAGCGCTCGATTTCGGCAGCCCTGCCGACGCCATCTCGCGCGCCTACTACGCCGCGCTCCACGTCCTCCGCGCCCTGCTGTTCGCACGCGGATTCGATCCCCGTTCGCACAGCGGTGCGCAGCATCTCTTCAACCAGCACTTCGTCCGCGCCGGCATCTTCCCGGCGAAGCGGAACCGGTTCCTGGCATCCCTGCAGCGACAGCGCGAACTCGCCGACTACGACCCGGCGACCGTCTTCGATGCGGAGGACGTGCAGCAGCAGATCGCCGAGGTTCGAGACTTCCGCGCCGAGGTGTCGCGCTTCCTCGAGGGCGAGGGTCTGCTCGATTCGCCGGCTGGCGACGGCGACGGAACGTAGGGCTCGCCGCCCCGATGCGGCCCTGGCCCGCGAGGGGAGCCGGCTACGGCCGCCTGATCCTGGCACCCGACCCGGCGAGGCCTTCTACTCGCACCGTGCTCACCTATCTGCTGCTGCTCTCCTCCCTGTGCCCCGTGGCCCAAGGGGCCCAGGACCCGGCGCCCTCGGCCAACGAGCGCTATGCCGACTTCCCGTCGCAGGATGCCCGGCGCTATGCGATCTCGATGCGGGTCGACCTCGCCAGCAAGCGCATCGAGGGCGAGGTCGACTACACCTTCACGGCGGTCGAGGAGCTGACGACGATCCAGCTCGACGCCAGGCATTCCGACGACTGGCACGTCACGTTCATGACAAAGGACGGCGACGAACTGCCGGCAGCCTGGCGCGATGACCGCGTCGTGCTGACGCTGCCGGCGACCGCGCGCAAGGGCAGCGACGTCCACTTCAGGGCCAAACTGTCGGGCACTCCGGTCGACGGCTTCTACTTCAAGGACAACCGCTACGGCGAAGGTATGGCCTTCACCGACCACTACTCGATCCGCGCCCGCGGCTGGCTGCCGTGCGAGGACAACCCGGCCGATCGCGCCCGCTTCTCGCTGACGCTGCTCTATCCCGAAGGCAACGAGGCGGTCGGCTACGGCGTGCCGTGCCCGGCCGGCGACGGCGGCATACCCGAGGGCTATCGCCGGCTCGCGATGGACGGCGAGGCCGAGATCCCGCCCTACATGTTCGCCGTCGTCATCGGCCCGCTCGCCCGCGTCGAAGAGCGCGGCGAGCATCTGGTGAGCCACCTCGTCTACCGCCGCGACGTCGATGCGGCCAAGACCGCGCTGGTGCATCACGGCAAATGGATGCAGGCGATGGAGTCGACGTTCGGGCCGTACTCGTACGGCAAGTACACGACCGTGCAGTGCCCGACGCGTTGGGGCGGCTTCGAGGCGCCGGGCAACGTCCAGCTCGCCGAGAACCTGTTCGACGTGCCGCAGCGCGGCGTCGGCACCCTGGCCCACGAGCTCGTCCACATGTGGTTCGGCGACGGCGTCGGCTACGCCGAGTGGCGCGAGGTCTGGCTCAGCGAGGGCTTCGCCAGCTACTTCGGTCCGTGGCTGCATGCGATGGCCGAAGGCCCGAGCCTGCAGCGCAACCTCGCGGCGATGCGCGCCGGCTGGCTGCAGAGCTTCGAAGGTCGGACCAAGTCGATCCGCGACGACCGCTTCCCCCACCCCGACCAGGCGCTCAACTCGAACACCTACCCGAAGGGGGCGTGGGTGCTCCACATGCTGCGCGGCGAGCTCGGCGACGAGGCGTTCTTCGCCGCGCTGGCGGCGTACTACAAGGAGTGCAGGAGCCGGTCGGTGCGGACGAGCGACTTCGTCGCGATCGTCGAACGCAGCAGCGGCCGCGACCTCGGCTGGTTCTTCACGCAGTGGCTCGATCGCATCGGCTGCCCCGAGCTGAAGGCGACCGCCGATGGTGACGCCGTGGTGATCGAACAGGTGCAGAAGGGCGAGCCCTACACGTTCTGGCTGCGACTGCATACGGGCGGCGGGCCGGCGCCGACCGAGACCCGCGTGCGCATCGAGCAGAAGTGGCAGCGCGTCGAGATCGCGGGTTCGCTCGAGTCGATCGAGCTGGACCCGCAGGTCGAGCTGCTCTACCGGCCGGCACGGTGAGTTCGCGGCAACGCCAGGACGCATGAAGCAGCCTCGCGATCGAGCCAGTCGCCGCTGAGCTGCGCGCCTCTCGGCGCGTCAGCTCCTGCATCGGCGGGCGAAGCCGATCGCCCGCGCGTGCCTCACTCCGCCGCGCGGGCGAGCGCCTCACCCTCGAGCCGGCACACGCGCCAGTCCGACAGCAGCCGGGCGCCGTGCCGCCGATAGAACGCGATCGCCCGTTCGTTCCAATCGAGCACGCACCAGTCCAACCGCGGACAGCCGCGTCGCACGGCCTCCGTGGCAACGGCGCGCAGCAGCGCCAGACCGGCGCCGTGGCCGCGGTGCTCGGGCAGCACGAACAGATCCTCGAGCCAGAGGCAGGGGCGCGTCCTGAACGTCGAGTAGCTGACGAAGAACAACGCGAAGCCGACCGGTGCGCCGTCGACCTCGGCGAGCAGCGACGAGAACACCGGCACCGGCGCGGCGAGCTGCTGCTCGAGGCGGGCCGCATCGACATCGAGTTGATGCTCGAGCTTCTCGAAGCGCGCCAGTTCGCGGATGAAGCGCGCGATGTGGGCGCCATCGCCGGGGCCGGCGGCGCGGATCACGAACTGCATCGTGACGTCCGGCTGTGTTCGCGCGCGCCCACGCCAGCCGTCACGAACGGTAGGTGATGCGGCCGCGCGACAGGTCGTAGGGCGAGAGCTCGACGGTCACACGATCGCCTGGAATGATGCGGATGTAGTTCTTGCGCATCTTGCCCGAGATGTGGGCCAGCACGATGTGGCCGCTGTCGACCTTGATGCGGAACTTCGTATTGGCGAGGGTCTCGACGACCGTGCCTTCCAGGACGATGGATTCTTCTTTCGCCACAAGCACTCCGTGGCCACCCGACAGACGACGTCCGACGGCTACACCGGTGTCGCCGGCCGGACTCCTGTCACCGGAACATCCGGCATGAGTGGGGCGAGCATTCTACCGAGCTGCCACGCGGGGGATCAAGGTTCGCGGATCAAGGCTGTCGAGGCTTGCCACGGCCTGCCATCCGCGCAAGAGTGCAGGCGGTGAAGGCCGAACGCTTCGACGCCGACTACTACCGCAGGTTCTATGGCGACCGCGGCACCCGGGTCAGCGACGGTGCCGCCGTACGCAAGCTGGCCCGGTTCGTCGCCGGCTACGTTGCGTATCTCGATCTGCCCGTGCGCTCGATCCTCGACATCGGCTGCGGTGTGGGACATTGGCAGCGGGCGGCGAAGGAGCTGTGGCCGCGGGCCCGCTACCACGGCGTCGAGTACAGCGACTTCCTCTGCCAGCGCCACGGCTGGACCCAGGGTTCGATCGTCGACTTCGAGCCGACTCGCGTGCGCCGCACCGGCACCTTCGACCTCGTCATCTGTCAGGGGGTGCTGCAGTACCTCGATGACCGGCAGGCGGCGCGAGCCATCACCAACCTCGGCGCCTGGTGTCGGGGCGCGCTCTATCTCGAGGCGCTGACCCGGCTCGACTGGGACGAGCGCTGCGATCGCGGGCGCACCGACGGCCGTGTCCACCTGCGCTCCGGAACGTGGTACCGGCGGCGCCTGCAGCGG
>JAGQRA010000028.1 GCA_020425885.1 Planctomycetota bacterium
CGCGAAGGCCGCGAAGAAGGCCGCGAGGAAGGCCGCGAGGAAGGCCGCGAAGTGGGCCGGGTTGAAGGCCGGGCCAGCCTGCTGACCGAACAGCTCGAGCGCCGCTTCGGGCCGCTGCCCGAGGACGTCGGGCGGCGGCTGCGCAGTGCATCCGCAGCGGAAGTCGATCGTTGGGCGCTGCAAGTTCTCGAGGCCTCGACGCTGGCGGAGGTGTTCGCGACCGATTCGTGACGGGGGCGGAAACCGGTCCGGGTCGTCTCTATGATCCCGGCCCGATTCCACCCCCGACCTGCCTGCTCGATGACGGCCGACACCGCCCCGCGTTACCACCTGACCAGCTATGGCTGTCAGATGAACAAGCTCGACAGCGAGCTCGTCGAGAGCAAGCTGCAGCAGCGGGGCTATCGGGCGGCCGGGAACGAGGACGACGCCGCGGTCGTGCTGGTCAACACCTGCTCGGTGCGGCAGCACGCCGAGGATCGGGTCTGGTCCAAGCTCGGCAAACTGCGCATCCGCAAGCGTTCCGAGCCCCAGCTCGTGGTCGGGGTGCTCGGCTGTATGGCCGAGGAGCACAAGCGCTACCTGTTGACCCGGATGCCGCACGTCGATCTCGTCGTCGGCCCGTCCGCGTTCGGCGACATCGACCAGACCGTCGAGCGCGCCAGGCTGCGCAACGCCGAACTCGCCGCCGGGCTCGAACCGGTGCAGTCCAAGCACGGAGTCCGGGGAGCCGGCGTGGTCGTGACCGGGCACGGCAAGAGCGGCGACACCATCCGGCGGGACGTTCGCGTGCGGCCGCATCGTTCGCAGGCCTACATCTCGATCATGCGCGGCTGCAACATGCCGTGCACCTACTGCATCGTGCCGACGACGCGCGGTGACGAGGTCTCGCGCGAGATCGCCGCCATCGTCGACGAGGCGCAGCGTCTGGTCGACGATGGTGTCAGCGAGATCACCCTGCTCGGTCAGACCGTCAATGCCTACGGCCGCGATCTGGCCGGACAGAACGCGACGCTGGCCCGGCTGCTGCGCGCCCTGCACGAGATCCCGGCGCTGCGCCGGCTGGCCTTCATCACCTCGCACCCCAACTTCCTCAACGCCGAGCTGGTCGAGGCCATCGCCGAGCTGCCGCGCGTGGCCCGCTACCTCCATCTGCCGGCGCAGTCGGGCAGCAACGCCGTGCTCAAGACGATGCGGCGGGGCTACACCGTCGAGCGCTACCGCAAGCGGGTCGACCTGTTGCTCGAGCGCGCGCCCGATGTCGAGCTGCACAGCGACTTCATCGTCGGTTATCCGGGCGAGACGGCGGCCGACTTCGACCTCACCGTCGGGTTCCTGCGCGAGATCGGCTTCGCGCAGAGCTACGTGTTCAAGTACTCGCCGCGGCCCGGGACCGTCGCCGCCGACCTCGTCGACGACGTCGCCGAGGCCGAGAAGGAACGTCGCAACCAGGTCCTGCTCGCAGTGCAGGAGGAGCTGACCCTGGCGCGCAACCGGGCGCTCGTCGGCGCGACCGTCGAGGTGCTGGTCGAAGGCCCGAGCAAGGTCGCCGGGCGGCTCAGCGGGCGGACCGCCCAGCA
>JAGQRA010000231.1 GCA_020425885.1 Planctomycetota bacterium
AGCCGCGGCGGTGAGCCGCGGCAGCTGACCTGGTATCCGGCGAACGGACCACTGCCCGACCGTTGGGGCTACGACAACCAGGTCTACGGCTGGGCCCCGGATGGCACCGCGGTCCTGTTCCGCAGCCTGCGCGACGCCTGGACGACGGCGGCTGGACGGCTCTACACCGTGGCCATGCCCGCGGTCAGGCGGCAACGCGGCGCGCTGCCGGTGGCGCTGCCGATGCCGACGGCCGGTGCCGGCGACTTCTCACCCGACGGCAAGCGGCTGTGCTACTCGCCGTTGTTCCGCGACTTCCGCACCTGGAAGCGTTACCAGGGCGGCTGGGCCCAGGACCTCTTCGTATTCGATCCGGCCACCGGCCAGGCCACGAACATCACCGACCATCCGCGCACCGACCGCGACCCGATGTGGATCGGCGAGCAGATCTGGTTCGCCAGCGATCGCAGCGGCACCCTGAACCTGTGGTCGTACGACCTGCGCAGCAGGACCACGAATCAGGAGACCACCGGCACGACCTGGGACGTGCGTTGGCCCAGCGCCGGCGGCCCCGGGGAAGGCCGCATCGTCTACGAGAAGGGCGGTCAGCTGTACTGGTTCGACTGCGTGGCGCGCGCCGAGCACGCCATCACGATCCGGGTCCCCGACGAAGGGCTGCTGAATCGCCAACGGACGATCGATGCCAGCGGCCAGATCGAGAGCATGGCGCTGTCACCGGGCGGTCGTCGGGCGCTGTTCGCCGCCCACGGTGACCTGCTGACCGTGCCCCGCGAACACGGCGATGTCCGCAACCTGACGCGCACTCCCGGCGCCCACGACAAGCACGCCAGGTTCTCGCCGGATGGCGGCACGGTCGCCTTCGTCAGCGATGCCGGCGGCGAGGAGCAGATCTGGCTCGTCGATCACCTCGGGCAGACCGCACCGCGACAGCTCACCTCGCTGCCGGGCACGATGCTCTACCAGCCGGAATGGTCACCCGATGGCCGCTGGGTCGCCTGCGGCGACAAGGACGGCGTCGTGCGCGTCGTCGCCGTGGCCGACGGCGAGGTCACGATGGTGGCCGACGAGCGCGCCGGCCAGTGTCGCGACTACTGCTGGTCGCCGTGCTCGGGCTATCTCGCGTTCACGCTGACGGGCACCAACGACCTGTCCGCGCTGATGATCTGGTCGCGCGCCGACGGCGTCCTGCATCGCGTCTCGCGGCCGCTCGCCAACGACACCTCGCCGGCCTGGGGCCCACGCGGCGAGCGGCTGTTCTTCCTCGGCCTGCGCGGCTTCGCGCCGCGACTGCCCGGCGCCTACGAATGGGACTTCCAGGTCGATCGCGCCATGGGCATCTACGCACTCGCACTGCGCAAGGATCTCGGTCCGTGGCTGCCGCCGCGCAGCGACGAGGCCGTCGCCGGCGACGCCGATGACCGGACCTCGGCCAAGGCTGACGCCGGGCCAGTGCCGTTCGACGGTCCGATCACGATCGACTTCGACGGCCTCGCCGCGCGCGTCGAACCGATCCCGGTGGAGTTCGACAACTACCGCGGCCTGACCGCGAACGACGCCGGCCTGCTGTTCGTGCGTCGCGGCGGCTCCTACTACGGCCGCTCGCCCGATCAGCCGGCGTCGCTGCAGCTGTTCGCCCGTGCGGAGCGCAAGCAGGTGACCCTCGCCAGCGACGTTGCCGGCTACGCGCTGTCGCCCGACGGCAAGAACGTGCTGGTCCGATCCGGCGGCAAGTACCACGTGCACGAAGCCACCTGCAAAGGCACCGAAGGCAAGCCGCTCGACCTGCAGGGGCTGCCGGTCGACAAGGTGCCGGCCGCCGAGTACCGGCAGATCTTCGCCGAGGTCTGGCGCCGCTATCGCGACTTCTTCTACGTCGCCAACATGCACGGCCACGACTGGGAGGCGCTGCGCGAGCGTTATGCCCCGCTGGTGAGCTGGGTCCGTCATCGCAGCGACCTGAACTACGTGCTCGGCGAGATGATCGCCGAACTCAACGTCGGCCATGCCTACATCAGC
>JAGQRA010000232.1 GCA_020425885.1 Planctomycetota bacterium
CAACGGTGCCGGCAGCCAGGCCGGGAACCGACTGCCGCTGCGCGTGGCCGACGGCGCGCGCTTCTCGCTGCGCAGGTCCGAGCCGCTCGCCGAGGTCTACGTCGAGAAGCACCAGAACGCCCGCAACGAGATCGGCAGCCTGGTGGTCGACTTCGGCAACACCGGCTCGGCGTTCGTGTTCTCACGCGACGGGGCCGGGCCGCTGCAGGCGCGCGTGGTCGAAGCGCAGAACCCCTTCGATCCCGACTACCGGACCCGCGGCGAGCGCGAGGGCCACGTGCTGCGCTCGAACATGGTGGTGCTCCGGGTCAGCCCGAACCCCAAGGAGACGCCGTGGATCGTGCTGGGTGAGCGGGCCGAGGAGCTGGTGCGCGAGCACCCGCTGACCAGCTACCTCTACGCGCCGAAGAAGTACGTCCGAGACTGGCCCGACGCGCAGCGCGCGCCCGAGCCGACGATGAAGTTCCGCGGCATCGCCGGCCAGCGCGCCGGCCTGCATCCGATGCTGGACTTCGTGCGGGTCGCGGTCGATCAGATGTTCCAGCAGGTGCTGGCGTCGCTGACCAACCCGCAGTTCACCTCCGACGCGCCGGAGTTCTACCCGCAGATCCGGCGGGTGATGCTGACCTACCCGCTGACCTGGCGCGAGGTCGATCGGCGGCTGTTCCACGACCTGGTGCGGCAGACCGCGCTCCGGCTGTTGAACCACGAGGAGTCGCGGCGCGAGCAGTTCGAGGTCGAGCTGATCTGCAGCGAGCCGGTGGCGGTGGCGGCGTACGTGCTGTGGGAGACGATCTTCCAGTTCGAGGCGCAGAACCTGAAGCTGGCGGCGAGTTCGCTGGGCAACACCGCGGGCACGCCCGAGCTGCGGATGCTGGTCCTCGACATCGGCGGCGGCTCGACCGACATCGCCTGCGTCGACATCGGCTGGGCGGTGCGCGAGGACGACGGCTCGGTCGACGTGAACTTCCGGATGATCGAGTCGATGCGCTTCAACCGCGCCGGCGACCGCATCGCGCACTGGATCGCCACCGCGATCGTCTGCTTCCTCCGCGACAAGCACGGTCTCACCGAGCCGCTCGACTTCCTGCACGAGTCGCGCGTGCCGGCGTTCACGCTGACCCACAAGCGCCGCGCGCTGTCGCGGATCGCGGCGTTGACCGAGGAGTGCAAGCGGGCGATCGCCGGGGAGGAACGCGCCTGGGAACTCGATCCCGAGCGCGAGCTCCAGCTGCTCGAGTGCTTCGCCCCTTTGCTCGACGGTGAGGGCTGGCGCGAGAAGGCCAGGTCGGCGCCGCGACTCGCGATCGACGAGGAGCTGCTGCGGTCCTGGCTGTCGCAGGATCGTCAGACGCTCTCACCGGAGACCAACGGCGAGCCGGGCTTCGACGACATCTTCGTCTACCTCGGCGAGCTGCGCCGCTCGCTGGCGCTGAAGGGACGCGAGCCGCACTGCGTGATCCTCAGCGGTCGGACTACCCGGCTCCGCTTCCTCAAGGAGATGGCGGCCC
>JAGQRA010000233.1 GCA_020425885.1 Planctomycetota bacterium
GTAGCACACCGGTCGGGCTCGGCGCCAACCTACCCACCGCTGCCGCATCGAATGCCATCGCCATCACTGCAGGGCCTCGTTCTACGGGTCGACGCGAAGATCTGCCACGTCGAGGTCGATGGCGAGGTCCGCCAGTTGCCGCTGGCCGGCAAGCTGTTCGAGACCAGGACCCACGAGAAGCGCCCGCTGACCGTCGGCGACCTCGTCGTGCTCGACGCCACCGGACAGTCCATCGACGCGCTGCAACCGCGGACGTCGCAGCTGCACCGCCGCGCCGCCGGTGAGGGTTCGCCCAGAAGCCAGGTGCTGGCCGCCAACATCACCCACGTCATCGTCACCGCCAGCGTCACCGAGCCGCCGTTCCAGCCCGTCCTGACCGACAGCGTGCTGGCCGCGGCCAGACGCGAGCAGATCCCGGCGACGCTGGTCCTGACCAAGCAGGATCGCGACCCCGCGCTGGCCGCCGAGCTCGCCGCGATCTACGAGCGCATCGGCGTCGCGGTGCTGATCACGAGCACGCATCCGGATCACGAGACGACGGCGACGCTCGAGAGCCTCGGCAGGCTGCTGCACGCCAACCGCAGCGTGCTGACCGGGCTGTCCGGCGCCGGCAAGTCGACGCTGCTCAACCGGCTCGTGCCCGGCGCCAACCTGCGCACCGGTTCACTGAGCCGCATCCGCCAGGGCAAGCACACGACCTCGCATACCGAGCTGATCCCGCTGCCGGGCGGCGGCTACGTGCTCGACACCCCCGGCGTGCGCAGCTTCGCCCTGTTCTGCGTCGGGCCGCAGGAGCTGCAGTTCCTGTTCCCCGAGATCGGCGAGCGGCTGCCGCGCTGCGAGTTCCGTTCGTGCCTGCACGAGAACGAGGCGAACTGCGCCGTGCTCGCGGCAGTCGAAGGCGGCGACATCGCCGCCTCGCGCTACGCCTCGTACCGCCTGCTGCTGGCCGATGCCCGCGGCGAGGACAAGGCCGATGCCGAAGCGGAGCGGCCGCAGCAACGGCGGCGGCGGCCGCGCTGACCACGGTGTCGACGCCCCGGTCGTCGCGCGCTCAGCCGGCGAAGGTCGCGCACTTGTAGCCCCAGGACGCGAGCAGCAGCACCCCGGCCCCGGCGACGATCCTGGCGAACGGGATCCGGACGAAGAGGTCGACGAAGGAACGGCCGCGGACCAGGCAGAGCAGGGCGTGAGCGGACAGCAACAAGCCCGACAGGGCCAGCGCGGCGCCGAACGGCTGCACGACGAAGGCCTCGATCAACGAGCCGTGCACGACGTGACAAGCGGCGGTCGTGCAGCCACACGTCGGGCAGGGCATGCCGTGCACGGTCGGCCAGCCGCACGGCTCGAGCCCGAGCTGGGTATGGGTGTCGTAGCCCTTGCGGTCCGGCTCGAGCGGGATCAGCGCGATGAGCGCTGCCGCGCCAGCGGCGACGAAGAACGCGGCGGTCAGGCGATCGGCCCAGGCCGAGACCGGCCCCGCCGCCAGCGGCACCGTCCACGGGCTCGGCGGTGTCGATCTCGCCGGCGTCGATCTCGAACTCGGGGAACTGGGAGAGGTCGGCTCGGGCACGTTCGTCTACGAGAAATCGTAGACGTAGGCCATGCGATCCTTGCGCACGATCGCGTAATCGAGCTTCGACAGCAGCGCCAGCTCCGGATGATCGAGCGACAGGCCGCGCAGGCAGGGCTGCTGCATGATGAAGAAGCGCCGCTGCGTCAGCGAGTTCGTCTCGTAGGCGCCGGGCTCGATCTGGCCAGACAGCTCGAACTGCACCGCGCCGCCGTAGAAGCCGCGGATCCGCGTCGACTTCTCGCCCTTGCCGAGCCTCCGCATGCTGACGTCGCCGGCGACCTCGAGCAGCTCGTGCGCGAACAGCACCTCGTCGAGGTTGACCATCACGTTCGGGGTTCGGATCACCTCCTGGTTGCGCAGCGAGACCATGGTCGCGTCGCGCACGTGCAGGAACGAGCGCTGGAAGTCCTCGAGCACGTTGGTCAGTCGTTTGCTCTTGCCGTGCAGCCGCCCCTTGATCAGGAAGACGGGCGTGACGAAGAGGTCTTCGACGAAGACGGGAGCGACCGCCGAGTTGCCGGGTTCAGGTTGATTCATCGCGAATGTCGGTAGCGAGGTCTGCCATCACCAGGCCGCGGACCTGACCGACGAGGTAGAACGAACCGACGACGACGCGCGGCCCCGGGCGACGGCGCAGGGCCGCCAGCCCCGACCCGGCGTCGGCAACCGCTTCGCTCGCGACCCCGCGCGAGGCGATCCATCGAGCGATCGCCGCGGGATCCTCGCTGGCCGTGCCGAGGAGTCCGGTGACGACCACGCTATCGACATCCTGCAACAGCACACTCAACCCCTGCTGCCAACGCTTGCCGGCGGCCGTGGCATAGAGCAGCGCAGGTCGTTGCCCGGGCCAGCGACGCCGCAACTCCGTTGCCACCGCGGTCAGGGAATCCTCGGTGTGCGCACCGTCGAGGACCAACACCGCGCCGTCACGATCGGCGAGGATCTCGAACCGCCCCGGCAACCGCGGCCGCGGCGCCGGCTCGAGCGCGAGCGGTGCGTCCGGCATCAGCTCGTCGAGCACCGCGATGGCGAGGCACAACGCCGGCACCTCGAAGCCGCGGGCATCGGGCAACTGCACGGCGCGCTCGGCGCCGTTCGGCAGCTGCAAGCGGAACCGGCAGCCGCCCTCGCCGAAGACGGGATCACGCGGGCCGAAGTCCTCGCCGAGCGCGTAGAGGCGGGCCCCGACCCGTTCGGCGTGGGCGCGGATCACGTCGAGCGCCACGCCGCGCGCCGCCGTGAAGCCTGTGCCCCCGGGGCGCACGACGGCAGCCTTCTCGCCGGCGATCGCGGCGATCGTCGAA
>JAGQRA010000234.1 GCA_020425885.1 Planctomycetota bacterium
GGTGCCCGGTGATCTCACCATCGGCCAGACCTTCGTGCTGGCCGTCACCGCGTTCGCCGGTGACCCGGCGGCCGCCGCCAGCTCGGCCGACATCCGCACCGGCGCCGCCACCTGGGTGCCGATGACGGACTCCGTCGGCAACGCCCTGACGACGGCGGATCCCTTCGACTACAACAACCGCGGTGGCCGCGGCGCCGCCGACGAGCTCGGCTGCACACCCTACAACCGCCCCGAGGACGTCGAGATCTCGACCCTCGGCAACGGCCACGAGGTCGTCTACTTCTGCGCCACCGGCGAGAACGCGGTCTACGCCGTCGACCTCGATCCGAACGGCTTCGACGCCACGGTCCTGCTCAGCGCCCAGGAAGGCGTGACGCCGAAGAACGTCGACTTCGCGCCGACGACCGGCGTGCTCAACTCGCCCGACAACCTGGCGATCGATCCCGACGGCAACATCTACGTCATCGAGGACGCGCCCAACGGCGACAATGTCGGCGGTGACGTCTGGTTCCTGCGTGACGTCGACCATGACGGTGTCGCCGAGTCGCTCGACCATCTCATGAGCAACGGCGTCGACGGCTCCGAGAGCACCGGCATGATCTGGGACCCGATCGACCCGAGCTCGTACTACATCAGCATCCAGCACCCGGACAGCATGACGCTCGCCGGCGGCCAGGGCGATGCGCTGTGGCGCGTCACCATCGCCCGCACCTTCGGCTGCAGCCGCGCCGACATCGCCGCGCCGTTCGGCGTCACCGACGGCCGCGACCTCAGCGCCTTCATCCGCGCCTACCACACCGGTAACCTGAAGCTCGCCGACCTCGACAACAACGGTCGGCTGACGCCTGACGACGCGATGATGTTCTGGACCCTGTGGGTGGCCGGCTGCCCGTGCAGCGGCCCGGGCAATGGCAACCACGGCCACCACGGTCACCACGGCAATCAGAACCACATCTGAGAGCGCGCCGGCTCAACGGCGCCGCGCGAACGGCGCCATGCGCTCGATCGGCCCACAGGCCGCGCCGCTGCGCCCCGGATCGACCCGGCCGTCGGAATCCGTCGATGCCGTCGAGAACCGGTCGCTAGCGGCCCCACCCTGGAGCCGTCGCCGGTCGAGCACAGCGGCCTTGGACCGCGGTATGGTAGTTGCCCGTCACCGCCGCTACCGCCACCCCCCACGCCCCGGGTCCATCATGCCGCACCTCGTTCCGCTCTCGTGCTGCGTTGCGCTTCCTCTGATCGCCGCGGTCATCGCGACCTCGATCCCCGCCCAGTGCCCGACGCAGTGGAGCGCGCAGCCGAATGATCCGCCCGCCGTCCGCGTCGCCATTCCCTGGGACCCGGACGGCCCCGGTCCAGAACCCGAACGCATCGCGATCGGTGGCGACTGGCTGTACTTGCTCGGCCAGAACTCGATCCACGCCGGCTCCTACGATCCCGACCACAACAGCTACGGCCGACTCTACGGCCTGAGCTGGGGTGCCAACACCGCGGTCACCACGCTGTGTGCGATGCCCAACGGCGAGCTGATCGCCGGCGGCTACTTCGCCGTCGCCACGACGTTCCCCGACGATCACATCGCCCGCTGGGACGGGACGCAGTGGAACGAGATCGGCGCCGGCCTGCCCAGCCCGCCGAACGCGCTGGCGGTGCTGCCCTCGGGCAACATCGTCGCGGCCGAATCGGCGGGGCTGCTGAAGCAATGGGACGGCACGTCGTGGCAGCTGCTCGGCGGCGGCACCAACCTGTCGGTGCAGTCGCTGCGCGTGCTGCCGAACGGCGACCTGATCGCCGGCGGCGCCTTCACGTTGGCCGGCAACGTCGCGGCCTTCCATATCGCTCGCTGGGACGGCACGGCCTGGCATCCCATCGCTGCCGGACTGCCCGGTACGGTCGTTCATCTGGCGACGTTCGCCAACGGCGACATCGCGGCCTGCCACCGGACGACCTCCGCCGACGAGATCGCGATCTGGAACGGTTCGACATGGACGACCCTGCCGGGCCCTCAGCCGAGGCTGTCGCTGCAAGGTCTCGTCGTGACACCGAACGACGAGCTCTATGCCTGGGGCAACGGCAACGTCCGCCGCTGGAACGGCGTCGCCTGGGAAACCCTGCCGGCGCCCAGTCACCCGTTCATGTTGACCGCGACGAGCGACGGCCGCCTGGTGGCATTCGAGACGACCGTGAGCACGGGCTCCACGGTGGCCATCTGGGACGGCGCGAAGTGGCAGCAGTACCGGAACGGCCTGATCGGCAGCGTGCGTGCCCTGCTGGCGCAGGACGATGGCATCGTCTATGCCGGCGGCGCGATCAGCCTGAACTTCGCCGTCAACACCGCCGGGCTGTGGCGGACGATGCCGTACGCGAGCCCTTACCCGAATCTACCGGTGTCGGCCTTCACCCGGCGACCGAACGGCGACGTGATCGTCGGCGGACAGTTCACGGCCGTCGGCGCCATCGCCTCACCCGGATTGGCACAGTTCGTCGGCGGGCAATTCACCGGTATGGCCGGTGGCACCAACGGCCCGGTCGAGGCTCTCTGCACCCTGCCCGGTGGTGACGTCATCGCCGGCGGTACGTTCTCGCTCGCCGGCGGCGCGCCCTGCTATCGCATCGCCCGCTGGGACGGCAACGCCTTCCATCCGCTCGCGTCCGGCATGAACGGGCCCGTGTATGCGCTCGCGGTCGCCGGCAACGGCGATCTGCTCGCCGGCGGTGCGTTCACCGCGGCCGGCGGCGTGCCGGCCAGCCGCGTCGCCCGCTGGGACGGCAGCGCCTGGCA
>JAGQRA010000235.1 GCA_020425885.1 Planctomycetota bacterium
ACCGCTGGCAAGCCGGCTGTGCCTCGATCGGGCACGCGCTGCGAAGCCGCTGGCCGCTCTACCTCGGCTACGCCCTCGTCGCGCTCTGCTGGTGGCTGCTGCGTACGGCCATCGTCGGCGACCTCGGCGACACGCCGCTGCGCGAACCGTACTTCGTCTCACCAGCCAGCGCCGCGTTCCCGGTCCACCTCGGCGTCCAGCTCTGGAGCTACGGCGAGAACCTGCTGCTCGGCGCGCAGTCGCCGCCGTTCCTCACGGCATCGGAGCTCGGCACCTTCGCAACGACCACCGGCCTGATCGTGACCATTCTCGCCGCCGCGACGACGACGTGGTTCCTGCGTGGCGAACGGCGATTCTGGTTCGTGGCCGCCCTGGCCTTCTGCGCCTGGTTGCCGACCTCCTTCGTCTACGTCTCCGAACGCTACCTCTACCTGCCGTCCGCCGCCGTCGCGATCAGCGCCGGGTTGCTGCTGCAACGAAGCTGGCGGCACCGCATGGCGCGCACGATGTTCACGCTGCTGCTCGTCGTCTGGGGCACGAACCAGGCCTGGACGCTGTTCGCCAAGCATCGTTACCTCGCCCACGCGCCGCGCTCGGCCTGGGCCGTCTCGGCGCTGATGCAGCGGCTCGGCGACCGCCTGCCCCGCGGCGCGAAGCTGCTGTTCGTCGACTTCCCGGGCGATGTCGTGCATGCCCAGTTCCTCGAAGACCAGCTTCGCATCACGCTCGACGATCCCGACCTCACCTGCCGCGTCCTGACGCTGGCACCCGCGACCACGGGCGGCCCGATCGCGATGCGCCGGCTCGACCCGCACACCTTCGAGGTCCGGTCGCGGGGATCGCTGATGACCCCCGACCGCGTGTTCCCGTTCGTGCCGATGCAGCCCGGCACGACCGTGCAGCGACCGCGCAGCGGCTGCGCCGAGGTCACCGTGCTCGACGGCGACGGCGGCACGCTGCGCGCGGCGCGATTCCGACTCGAAGACCCGATCGACGACTGGCACGTGATCCGCTTCCAGCCGCCGGGCCCGCGCGACCCGTTCTTTCCGGGACGATGGATCCTGCAGGGCCGCATGCAGATCGTGCGACCGTGATCCGGCCGCTGCGAAATCACAGGCCGCGATTCCCACTGCGCCATTCCCACTGCACCGGCGCCCCGCTCAACTGATCGCCATGTTGCGTCGCCTCTCGATCGGATGCCTCCTCGTGCCCTGCCTCGCCGGTTGCAGCTCGACGCCGGCGCGCCCCGATTTCGCCGCCGCCGACTACCCGGGCACCCTGCGAACGGTCGAAGCGCTCGGCCACGATCTGGTCTGGCAGCAGCGCGTCACCGCGAGCTGGGGTGACGGCGCACAACGCGGCTTCGACGCGGCGATCCAGAAGCGCGGCGATGCGCTGACGGTGATGGGTCTGTCGCCGATGGGCTCGCTCGGCTTCGCCATCGTGCTGCGCGACGGTGACATCGAGCTCTCCAACCAGAGCGGCGAGGAACTGCCGTTCCCGCCGCGCTTCATCCTGCTCGACGTGCAGCGCGCATTCTATCCCTGGCTCCCGGCCGGCGCCGGTGACGAAGGCACGGTCGACGGCGAAGCGATCCACGAACTGCGCCGCGATGGCCACCTCGTGCAGCGGCGATTCCGCCGACTCGACGGCGCGCCGAAGGGCGAGATCGTGGTCGACTACGAATGGGGCCACGACGACTGGGTCGGTCCGACGCGCGTCGTCATCGACAACGGTTGGTTCGGCTATCGGCTGACGGTCGACACCCACACCGAGACACTGCTCGCTGGCGGCTGATGACGTCGCGGATTACAACCCGCCCATGACCTCGTTCCCCGGACGCTGCAGGCCCTGCGCGTGAGGCGATCCGCTCATGTTGCCGGACGCGGCGCCATCTGCGGCTTCGGCCGCGGCGTCGATGTGCTGATCGATGCGGTGTTCGCCGGCCGCTGTGCGCTGCGGCCGCGCGAACGCACCGCCGCGCTCGATGTCCCGACCCGCGTCGCCGGCGAGTTCCCGGCCGACTGCATCGATCGCACGAGTGACGAGAACGACCTGCCGACGATCGCCGGCGCCATCGCCTGCGAGGAAGCCCTGGCCGAAGCCGGGTCACCGGATCGCTCGCAAATCGGGCTGATCCTGGCGACGACGAAGGCCGAACTCAGCGGCCTGACCGGCCCCGGCTCGGGCTACGCCTCGCCGATGCGACTGGCGCAGCGGGTCGCCGCACGCGTCGGCCTGCGAGGCGTCCACGCCGCCATCTCGAGCGCCTGCGCATCGGGTGTGATCGCGCTGGCGATGGGCGAACGGCGCATCGCGCTCGGCGAGGTCGACCGCGTGCTCGTCGTCGGCACCGACGCCCTCAATCGTTTCATCCTCGCCGGCTTCGGCGGCATGCAGGTGATGGACCCCGAGCCCTGCCGGCCGTTCGATCGCAACCGGCGCGGCGTCTCGCTCGGCGACGGCGCCGGCGCCGTGTTGCTGAGCGTGCACGGCCGCGAATCGATCGGCATCCGCATCGCCGGCCACGCCGGCGCCAACGACGCCTGCCACGTCACCGGCCCCGACCGCCAGGGTCTCGGCATCGGCCTCGCCGCCAGCCGCGCCGTCGAACGCGCCGGCCTCACGATGCGCGACATCGACGTCATGCACCTGCACGGCACCGCGACCCGCGCCAATGACACGACCGAGGCGATCGGCCTCGGCAATGCCTTCGACGGCCGCACGCCGCCGGCATTCGGCACCAAGGGTCAGACCGGCCATACGCTCGGCGCCGCCGGCACGATCGAGGCCATCCTGACCATGGCGGCCCTGCAGCGCGCCGTGGTGCCGCGCAACGTCGGCCTCGAGGACCCCGACGTCGACCCGCGGCTCGACCTCGTCACCGAACCGCGGCGGCTGCCGCGCGCACGCTACGGCATCAAGGTCGCCAGCGGTTTCGGCGGCGTCCAGGCCGGCATGGTGTTCGAAGCATGAGCCACGAACCGAAGATCCTCGGCGTCGGCGTGGTCGACGAGCTCGGCATCGACGGCACCGCAGGCGTGCACGTGACGTGGCGTGAACTCGAGACCGAACCGCCCGGCACGCCGCGGACCCGGCGGGCCGTGTTCGGCGCCTCGGACGACACCTATCGCCGACTCGATCGCCAATGCCGCACGCTCGTGCTCGCCGCCGAGGCGACGGGACTCGATGGCCTGCTCTTGCCGGAGCTGCGTCAGCGAACGGCGCTCATCACCGAGACCGCGGTCGGCAGCATCGAGGTCGACCTGCGCTACACGCGTTCGTTGGCCAAGGACCTCGTCGAGGCCGCCGCGTTCCCCTACACGTTGCCGAGCACCTGCCTCGGCGAAGTCGCCCTGCGCCATGGCCTGCGCGGTCCGACCAACTGCCTCTCGGTCGAAGCCGACCAACGCGGCGAGAGCCTGCGCGAGGCGCGGCGGTTGCTGCTCGATGGCGAGATCGCGCATGCCGTGGTCGGTGTCGTCGACGTGCTCGGCGAAGAGGTCCCGACCCTGAGCAGCGGACTGCGCGCGGTGGTCTGCGTGCTGGCGGCCCATGATGCCCACGGGCAGGCGGTGGTCGATTGGCCGGCCGAGCGCCCGGATCCGTTCGCGGCGTTGATCCGTTGCTGCCGCTGACCGGCTTCCCGACCACGGACCTTGCATCCGCCCACGCCGCCGCCGACGATCCACCTGCCTGTAGCAGGGAAGCCGGTGCGAGACCGGCGCTGTCCCGCAGCTGTGACCGAGGACGAACGCTCGAATGCCACTGGACCGCCACGTCGGCGGGCCGGGAAGGCGAGTCAGTAGGACGATCCGGGAGCCAGAACACCTGCCACCGGCCCGGTCCTTCGCGGCCGGTTCCGACGTTCCATTGCGGCGCGCGCGACGCCGAGGATGGCATGAGACTCCAGGTCATCTGTCTGTTGTGGGCACTCGCTGCCGCCGCTGCCGCCGCTGCCGCCGGCGCGCAGACTCCGGTCATGGTTCCCGACGGCTTTCGAGCCCGAACGGTCATGGCCGAAACCGCCACTCCCGCGGCAGTCCGTACCGTTGCCTTCACCGGCGATGGCTTCCTGGTCGCGATCGGACGCGACCTCGAGATGCGCCGGCCCGGCGCGACACCGCGCGTCGTGTTCCGGCTGCATCCGGGGCAGGACTTCGCCTTCGTCGTCGCCACCGCGAATGGCGGCGCCTTGATCGGCGAACTGAACGGCGGCGCGATCCGCCGGCTCGACCTCGCCACCGGCACGATCACCGCGACGTTCGCCGGCGCGACGAACGCATTCGATGCGGTGGCCTTGCCGACCGGCGACGTGCTGCTGGCGGCGAATCCGCTGTGGCCGATGCCGGGCGCCGATTCCGGCATCTGGCTCGCCGGTCCGGGCCGCAGTCCGCGCGAGCTGCTGCGATTGTCGGGGCCCTCGGCACCGTTGGTCATGGACGCCAACGGCGATCTGATCGCGGCCGAACTCGGCCCGATCGTGCCCCCGCCACCGGGCGCGGCGCGGGTCCTGCGCTTCCCCGCCAACCTGCTGCAACAGGCGATCGCCGGGGCGACGTTGCGCACGACGCAGGCCAGCGCGATCGGCAGCGGCTACGGCGGCATCTACGACCTCGCCTTCGACGACCTCGGCCGGCTGCACGCCACCGATCCGACGAGCCCCATCGTCGTGCACTGCGCGGCCGGCAGCCTGTCGCCTAGCGGCACCACGATCGATCTCGGCGCCGGGCGCTATGCGCTGCAGCTCGCCTTCGTCGACGCCGGCATCGCGCCGTTCCGCGGCTTTCAGCCACCGCAACACGCGCCGGCCCTGCTCATCAGCCATTCCGACTTCTGGCAGTCGTTCGAGACGACGCGGCTCGAACCGATGCGGCCCGAGCTCGCCGTCATCCCGGGCGGGGCACTGCCGCCTGGCCCGGCGACGCTGACGATCACGTCGGCGCCGCGGAACGGCCTCGCGCTGTTTGCCATGTCGACGGCCGCCGTGTCGGCCGAACAGCGCGTCGCCAGCCTCGAGGGCGTACCGCTTTGGCTCGGCATCCCACCGACGGCGCCGATCGCGGCCCTGTTCGCGCCGATCGACGCCCAGGGCATGGCCAACGTCACGTTCGTCAACCCCGGCGGCCACACAGTGTCCTTCTCGCTGCAGGCCGTCGCCCTCGGCGCGCCGGGCACGGCGGCGCTGGGCAGCTCCCTTCCGACCTCACTGCAACTGCTACCCTGACCGAGACAACGTCATGAGAATCCCACTGCCGAAGATCGCGACCCTCGTCGCCTGCACGCTCTGCCTGCCGGCTCAGACGGTGCCCGAAGGCTACGCCGCCCAGACCCAGCCGCTGCCCGCGAACGTCACCCAGGTGCTCGCCCTCGGCGGCACGCAGTCGGGATCCACGGTCGCCTTCGATGGCACCACCCTGACCCTGCGCGGCCTCGGCGGCCAGCACACGTTGCTCACCTTCCCGGCATCGGTGTTCGGCGCTTTCCTGATCCAGGTCGACTCCACGCGCGTGCTGCTCGGCGAGAGCAGCGGCGGTGGCATCTGGCTGGTGCCGTTGAGCGGCACGCCGCCGCTGCATCCGATCGCCACGCTCGCGTTCAACTACGACGCGGTGATGTTGACGCCGACGCTCGCGATCGTGTCAGCGAAGACGTCTGGATACGGCGGCCCCGACAACGACCTGTTCGTCGTCGACCTGAACCTCGGCACCACGCAACTGCTCGCCACGATCCCGGGCGCCTCGGGACCGGTCGCGATCGACGGCGATCTGTTCTACGCGACCGCCAGCCTCGCCTTCCCGACACCGCCCGGCCAGACCTCGATCCTGCGCTTCGGTCGCAATGTCGTCCTGCAGGCGTTCACGGCTCACCAGGTGCTCGGGCCGCAGCACGCCCACGTCGTCTTCGCCGGTCTCGATTCGGCATCGGACATCGCCCTCGACGACGACGGCGACCTGTTCTTCGTCGACTGGATGCAGAACGTCATCGGCGAGATCGACGACATCACCGGGCCGACGCCGGCGCGCAAGGACCTCGTCGACTACGCTGCGGTCACGTTCGGCGCCACCGGCCTGCAATTCGTGCGCAGCCTCGATCCGGGCTTCTTCGAACCGTTCCAGCCCCCGGGCGGTGTGCTACGAATCCACGAATCGGATTTCGCCACGACCAACCAACTCCGCACCATCGCGGCACTCCGCGCCGACCTGACCGCGTCGGTGGCCAACCCGATCCCCACCGGTGCCTTCGCGCTGCAGATCGACCATGGTCCGGCCAACGGGATCGGCCTCGTCGCCATCGCGCTCCCCGGCGGACACGGGGTGGCCATGCATCGCGTCCCCGGCTTCGAGCAGGCGCTGTTCTGGCACGGGGGCCTGCTTCACCCCGCCAACACCCACTTCGTGACGTTCGATGGCCATGGCAACGCGAGTCTGGGGCTGACCAATCCGGGCTTCGTCCCGGTCCAGGCGATCCTTACCCAAGGCGCATTCGTCGATTCGACCAGCACGGCAATCGGGTCGACGCCGCATCTGATGCTGCAGCTGACCCACTGAGCCTGCTGCCGGGAACACCGGGCGCGCCCAGGGGTGCATAGTCGTTACAGCCAGGGGCTGTCGACAATGCCGAGGAGCCTCCGTAATGGTGCCTCGCACCTGCCCTCTCCGGCAGCCCGGCAACACGATGCAAAAGAACACCGCCGCCCTCCTCATTGGCTGCATCCTGCTGATCACCGCTGGGACCATCGTGGTTCCGCCGTACTTCAGCTCTGACGAAGTCCCGCTGATGCAATGGGACGCCGCCGATGAGGTCGAGGTCGCGGTCGAGACCGGCGACCTCGCCAGCGCCGAGGCCTTCGTCGAGAACGGCGAGCGCTCCGCGGTCGAGATCGACGCCGGCGCACTGGCCAACGACGAGGCCCGGGTCGCCCTGATCCTGCGCGGCCGCATCGTCGACAAGTTCCTGGCTCCGGTCGCCGGCGCCACGGTCTGGCTCGGCTACTCGCGTTCGCGCGGCGGCCGCGGCGGCTTCGCCTTCGGCGCCACCCAACGGCGGATCCCCGACCCGGTACTGACCGACAGCGAAGGCCGTTTCGCCTTCCAGGGTGAGACCTTCCGCAACCTCCGCGTCTCGCTCCAGGTCACGCACAAGACCCACGCCGCCGGCACCTTCGACCGCGACCTCGGCGAGGTCGGCCCCGAAGTCGACCTCGGCGACCTGACTCTGAAGAACGGCGGCGCGATCATGGGACGCGTCACCGACCTGGAGGGCAACGGGGTCGCCGCCGCGCGAATCGAACTGGGTCCGCAGGGCAACAACACCTGGCGCTTCCTGCGCAACCGTGACAAGACGTTGCCGGCGTTCGAGACCGACAACAGCGGCTACTACAACATGCAGCACGCGCCCGAGGGTGAGTGGGTGATCACCGCCACCGCGCAGCACCACACCGAAGGCAGGTCCTCGACGTTCGCCGTCGAAGAGGATCAGCAGACGCAGGTCGATGACATCCGCCTCGGGCCGGGTTTCGAGGTCACCGGCTACGTGCGCACGGTTCAAGGCCAGCCGATCGCCAAGGCCCAGGTGACGATGCGCGGCTCGGATCGGGGTCAGCAGCCGGACGATGGTCAGAGTGGGCCGGGGCCCGGACGCGGTGGACGGGGTGGACGCGGCAACTTCGGCGGTGGCCGAACCCATGCGACCCAGACCGATGCCGAGGGCCGCTTCTTCCTCGAACACCTGCCCGGCGTCGCGATGAACCTCACGGTGCGGGCCGAGGGCTTCCTGCAGCACGACGAGCAGGAGGTCGATCCCAGGGTCGGCCAACCGCTGCATATCAGCATGCAGGAAGGCCTGCGCATCGCCGGGACGGTCCTCGACGGCATCGACAGTCAGCCCGTGACGATGTTCTCGGTCCGAGCAAACCGAGTTCGCGGCCTGCCGATTCCCGGCCTCGAGAACGTCGACATCGGCGAACTGATGCAACGCATGCGAGACGGCAATCTCGACGACGCCAGCCGCCAGCAGATCCGCTCGCAGATGGAAGCGCTGCGATCGCAGATGGGAGACGGCGGCGGCCCTGGCCGCGGTCCGGACCGTGGCGGCAATCGCCGCGGTGGCCGCGACGGCGGCAACGGCGGCGGCCGGGACGAGACCAGGCCGGAGAAGCACCCAGAGGGCACGTTCGTCGTCACCGGCCTGCAGGAGGGGATCTACGAGGTGGCGGTGCAGTCCCCCGACCATGCCTTCTATCGCTCGGCCGAGGTCGAGGTACGAAGCGGCGCTGGCGCACCTTCACTCATGGTCAGGCTCGATCGCGGCCTCTTCTTCGCCGGTCTCGTGCTCGACGATCGTGATCTCCCGATCCGCAACGCCGCGGTCACGCTGGTGGCCGCCGACCCGGTCGACGGCGGTGGCGGTGGCCGTGGACGTAACGGCGGCGGCAACGGCGGCCGCCCCGACTTCGCCGGCATGGCCCGCCAATGGCAACGAATGGCCGCCGGGACTTCCGTTCGCCTCGAAGCCAAGACCGACAAGTCGGGTGAGTTCGTCTTCACCCACGTCCCCAAGGGCAACTACGAGCTGCGCGCCGAAGCGGACGGATTCGCCGCCTCGGATGACGTCGCGATCGAACTGCTGACGGATCGTTCGGACGGCGAGGTCAGGCTCGCGGGCCTGGGTAGCATCGCCGGTGCGGTGCGTGGCCTGCAGGCGGCAGATGCCGGCCAGAGCGGGGTCGCGGCGGTGCGGATGGACGGCAATCAAGGCGGTGGCTTCGGCGGTTTCGGTCGGGGCCGCGGCGGTTTCCAGCGCGCCGACATCGCCGCTGATGGCGCCTACAAGATCGATGGCCTGGCGCCCGGCAACTACCTCGTTCGCGCCTGGGCCGGCGAGCAACAGGACATCATGCGTCAGATGATGCCGTTGATCATGAGCGGCGAACTGCAACCCGATGTCACCGTCAAGGCCGGTGAAGTCGCGCACCTCGACCTCATCGTGACCCGCGCCATGGTCGGCAACGTCGCCGGTTCGATCATGCACAACGGTGACCCCGCGAAGGGCTTCCGCGTCGAGCTCGCTGCCGTCGAGAGTGGCGGTCAGACCAACGGTGCCGGTCAAGGCGGCGGCGGCCCGGGCGGCGGACGTGGCAATCGCGGCGGACGCGGCGGTTTCTGGGGCGGCCGACAGGAAGCGACGGTCACCGGCTCGGGCACGTTCAAGATCGATCGGGTCACCGCGGGCGAGTACACGCTGCGGGTTCGAACCGAGGACCGCACGATGGTGCACGAAGAACCGATCTTCGTCGCTGCCGACGCGACCACCGAGCGCCACATCAGCGTGCTGACCTCGAGCCTGCGTGGCGCGGTCACGGCCCCCGATGCTGCCAACGAGAACCTGAACGGCAGCATCACGCTGCACGCAGGACTGGCGACGATGCCAGATGACTACCGCGAATGGCGACGGACGAACGGCGACACGGCGATCAACGGTCGCGTCCGCGATGGCAAGTTCGAGTTCGGCGCGCTGCCGCCAGGCAACTACCTGATGGTCCTGTCGATCAGGGGGCGGGAACAGAGCTCGGCCACCATCGTCGTCACCGGCGGCAGCAACGAGACCTCGCTGGTGGCCGGGAGCCTGGCCCCGGAGAGTGCAACCCCTGGCGCTGGTGCCGTCCCGCCTTCCGGGGGCGCCCGACCAGCCGGCGGCAATGGCGGCAGGCGCCAGGGCGGCGGGCGCAACGGCGGTGCCCGTCAAGGCGGCGGACGCCAGGGAACGAACGGCGGGCGCGGCGGGCGATAGGCTTGTAGGCTGACCCCACACCGGAGTCCCACGATTCGCTTCCTCGCCACCGTCCTCGCCTCGCTCCTGCTGGCCACGGGCCTGCTCGTCCTCGGCTACGGCTTCGTGCTCTCGCTGAAGCGGGGAGCCGTCCCGACCGCACCCGCGGCCGCCCACCCCGTTCCGTTCGAGAAGCCGGGACTGGTCGAGCGGCTGCCGCCGCATGCCGCAACCGAGGTCGTGATCGCCGCGGCCACCGACCACCGGCCCCATGCAAGGGACACCATCCACACCCTGAGGCTGAGCGGCGCGACAAGCCTGGCCCCAGGAGCCGGCATCGCCACGTTCGATGCGGCTACCGGATCCGGCTTAACCTGGCATCCGATCGAGGCGGGATCACCCGAGGCTGACGGGATCGTGTCTTTCTGGGTGGCTCTTCCTGCCTGCGCCGCCACGGTGACACTGGCGGCCCGCCGCGAGGACGCCCGCCACCGCTATCTCCAACGGCGCGATCTGCCTTCGCGTGGAAACCGAGAAGGAGTGACCGAGTTAGTGGCCGAAACGACGCCGGTCCACTTCGTGACGACCGACACGGTGAGCCCCGACCCGCTGCAGCTCATCCGCGTCGACGACCCTGAATGGCAGCCGCCGGCCTCCGTTGCGGCCGGACTCTACATCACCTCGGATGACCGCGGCATGACCCTCGGTCCGGGCGCCTATGAACTCGTCGACCCGATCGACGCCTCGTTGCGTCAACGCTTCGAGGTGCCCTGCTCGCAGCCGATCATGGTCGCTCCGCCGCTCGCACGACCTCGAGCTGGCCAGCAGTGACCCTGAAGACGTCGCCGGAGACGGGGTGCGACGCCCTGTCGGCAATCCCCCGCGTATCGGCCATCAGCGTCTCGAGATCGGTCAGATGCTCGTTTCCCACCCACAACACGTCGCGATCCGGGATGGCCACGAGCAGGCCTTCTGCCTCATCGAGGAGCAGGACCCGGGCGGCGTCATAGCCGTCGCCGACATCGACCCGCACTGACTCGGATACCGACCTCAGTCTGTCGAGCTGGATCGGGTCGAGCCTGGCCAGGTTGGCCAGCGCGAGATTGTGGATGTCCTGCTCCGACTTCCGCCAGCGACTCAGGTGCGCACGACACAGGAACACCATGCAGTTCGGGTCGTCGACCACGTAGACCACGGCGAGTTGATCATTGATGCGGCGATGCACCAGGCCCGAGTCGCCGAAGCAGCCCTTCTGGGCAAGCCACTCCTGGCTCCGCACCTGCGGCAGCAGCTGGGGCGCCGCGAAGGCGAAGTCGAGGTCTTCGAAACGGTCGAGGCCGACCTCTCGGATCTCCTCGATCAAACGCCCGACGAAGTCCGGGAACGCATCCGGGAAGGCCGCCTCGTGGCGGAAGGCGCCCTGCAGAGCTACCGGCGTCTCCTGGCCTTCCACCTCCAACAGGCAGGCGAACTGGTCGGGCAAGATGCCGAGGAAGCCAACGTCAGGATGACGTTCCGCCAGAATCGTCTCGAACCGCAGCATGAAGGCCGCGACCTCGGGGCTGAAACGGGCCTGCGACCGCTGAAACCGGTGGTGCAAGAACACCGCCAGACAGGAAACGGCAAGCCAACCGAGAAGGGCCCACAGCCACATGGCCCTGCCTATCGACAGGCCACCCGGGACGGCCTGAGGCGCCCCGAAATGGGGCTGCTGCACCCAGCTGCTCAGCCTCTGGAGACCCACCTGGAGTCGTATGACACCCCCATTCCCAGCGGCGGCCCCTCTCGAGCACACCCAGGGAGGGTTGAAACGCGAACGGACCTGACTCTCCTGCAACCCCCGTAGGTCGCCAGACTAGAGAGGAAAGATGCCTAGTCGTCAACGGGAGACCACCGAATATCGCGGGATTCTTTGGGGATTGCGATAACCGTCCGGATACCGGAGGATTCGCGGGCGATGGAGACTGAGTTACAGGGCGCCTCGATGTTCCGCTTGGTCATACTCGGCGATGGCTCGGTGCGCACGGTTCCGCTTCACGGCGAGAGGTGGGTGGTCGGCCGCGCGCCCGACTGCGAGATCAGCCTCCGGGATCCCACCGTCAGCCGGCGCCACGTGCTGCTCGAGCGCACCGGGTCATCCATCCACCTCAAGGATCTGGGCGGTCGCAATCCGGTCCTCGTCGACTGCAAGCCACGCAGCGAGGCGGAACTGGCCGCCGGTCAGACGATCTCGATCGGCATGACGCGGCTCGTGCTGGAGAGCCGCGGCGAGCCGCGCGCCATCGAGTCGAGCACCGAGACCGTGCTCATCACCGGACGCGAGGTGATCGACGAGGAAATCACCGAGCCAGGCGGCGAGTCGATGGCGGCCCACGCGCAGAAGATCCTCGAGCGCATCGAGTGGACCTTCGCCGAACTGGGCAGCCTGTCGGACGCCGCCGATCCACTGCTCGCCCTGGCACTCAATCTGACCGGCCGACAGCGCGGACTGATCGGTCGCTTCCTCACCAGCGGTGGCCTCGAGACCCTGGCCACACTCGACACCGTGGACCGTGAGAGCAACTTCGTCGTGCCCGAGACCCTGCTTCACGAGTCGCGACGTCTGAATCAGGTGTCCGTGTTGACGACCGCCCACTCGGACGCTTCGCAGAGCCGGGTCCTGATCCCGCTGGGCAACGGGCCGGAGGCGATCCTGCTCCTGGAGAGCCCGACCGCGAACGCCCCGGAGGGACAACAGCTGCTGCGGCTGTGCAAGGTGATCGGACAGGTCATCTGGCATCGGCTCCTCGAAGTTCGCGAGCGACTCCGACTGCGCGACGAGGTGGAGCGCCTGCGCTACCACGGCTCCTCATCGCACAACGCCGTGCTGACGAGCACGCGACTGCAAGGCGCGCGACAGAATCTGCGCGAACTGGCCAATGCCGATGGCTGCCTGCTGCTGATCGGCGAAGAGGGAACCGAACGCGAGGACCTTGCCCGCTACATCCACGCCGAAGGCAACAGGCGCCGTCACGCCTTTGCCTCCTTACACCTCGGGCTGATCCCCGAGTGGCGCCTCGAGAAGGAACTGTTCGGCGTCGACGGGATCTCGGGCGCATTCGGCAAGGCCCGTGGTGGCACGCTGTTCCTCGACAGCATCGGCCAACTTCCGTTCCTCCAGCAGGAGAAGCTCCATACCCTGATCACCGCGACTCAGGAGGGCAGCTCGCTGCCGCCGCCGCGGATCGTTGCCAGCGCCGAGGAAGGACCCGACCTCGGCAGCGGAGCCTGGTTCGGCCCGTTGGCAGAAGAACTCAACGCCCACGTCATCGCGATCCCGCCGCTGCGCGACGAGCAGGCCGACATCCTCGCACTCGCCGAACTCTTCCTGAGCGACATGGGATCAGGACCCGACGGTGGCCCGCGATTACTCAGCGAGCGAACGAAGCGCATCCTGGCCGGCTACCACTGGCCCGGCAACGTGCGGCAGCTCCGCCTGGTTCTGGAGACGGCCGCGGCGCAGGCCGGCAATCAGCAGATCACTCCGCGCCACCTACCCCCCGAGATCCAGGACTGCGGCGCGACGCCAACGGCCAACTCCCTGTCCCTCGAGGAAATCGAACGACAGCACATCCGGCACGTCCTCAAGCAGCTCGGCGGCAATCGCGCCCGCACCGCTCAGGCACTCGGCATCGCGAACTCGACGCTCTACGACAAGCTGCGCCGCTTCGGCATCGAGGGCTGACCGGGGCGCGAGGTGCGCGCTGGCCTGAGGACCTGCCTTCGGCAATGATCAGCTGATGCGAGGCACCGGCCCGATCTACCTGGACAACGCCGCGACGACGCGGCCGCTGCCGGCCGTCGTCGACGCCATGGCCCGGACGCAGCTCGAAGCCTTCGGCAATCCGAGCAGCCCCCACTGCTTCGGCCCACCTGCCAAGAGGGCGCTCGCCGATGCCCGCGAATACCTGCGCGGCACCCTCGGCGCAGCCCGCGTCGTGTTCACGTCCGGCGGCAGCGAAGCGGATTACCTCGGCATCGTCGGCAGCGCTGCGGCGCGCCCTCCAGGCCGCGTCATCATGGCCGCCGGTGATCACCCGGCGCTGCTGCGCACCGAGCAGCTGACCGCCCGCTGGCGACATCGAACATCGGTGCTACCGGTCAGCGGCGACGGTGACCTGCTGCCCGAGACCCTGTTCGAAGGGCTGGGCAAAGACGTTCGCACCGTCGCCCTGATGCACGGCCACAACGAACTCGGCACCTTGAGCCGGCTCCGGGAGCTGGTCGAATTGACGCGGCGCGCCGCCGCCGACGCCCACATCCATGTCGACCTGGTACAGACCTACGGCAAGCTGCCGTTCTGCATGGACGACTACGGCATCGACTCGGTCGCGGTGTCGGGGCACAAGTTCCACGGCCCGCGGGGCATGGGATTCCTCGCCCTGTCGAGCACGGCACGCATCGCCCCGCTGCAACTGGCCGGAGGTCAGGAGGACGGCATGCGCGGCGGCACCGAGAACGTGGCCGGCGCGGTGGGACTGGCCGTCGCCGCCGAGGCGGCGCTGAGTCACCAGGCCGGCACGGCGAGACAATGCGAGGCACTGGCAGATCTGATGCTCGCCACGATCACCGATGCCGTGCCCGCGACCGAGCGCCTCGGCAACCCCGAACGCCGCCTGCCCCACATCCTGTCGCTGCGGCTGCCTGGAATCACCGGCCAGACCTTGCTCGAACGCTGCGACGCCCGCGGGATCGCGTTCTCGACCGGATCCGCGTGCCACAGCCGCGACGACAACACCGCAAAGGCGAGCCATGTCCTCACGGCCATAGGGCTCGATCGCAAGGCCGCCCGCGAGGTCATCCGCATCTCCTTCAGCGCCGACACGACTACGGCTCAGGCAGCGGCGGCCGCGCAGATCATCGCCCAGGAAGCGGCCGCGCTGCGCACGTTCGCGCCGCGCGCCTTCGGCGAGGGCATCCTCGATACCGGCGCCGACGGGACCGACTACCGGTGACGAAGCCAGCGACCCTGTCGCCCGCGATGGCGCAGTACCGGGCGGAGAAGGAACGTCACCCGGACGCCCTGCTGTTCTTCCGCATGGGTGACTTCTACGAGCTGTTCTGGGACGACGCCAAGACCGCCGCCCGCGACCTCGGCATCACGCTGACGAGCCGCGGCAAGACCGAGAACGCGATCCCGATGGCCGGCGTCCCGGTGCGCGCCATCGATGGCTACCTGCAGAAGCTCGTGCAGATGGGCCATCACGTCGCCATCTGCGAACAGATGCAGGATCCGCGCGAGGCGAAGGGCGTGGTCGACCGCGCCGTCGTGCGGGTCGTCACGCCCGGCACGCTGACCGAGGACACCCTGCTGCACGATCGCCGCGCCAACTACCTGGCCGCGGTCAGCATCGGCAAGGAGCGCGCCGGCCTCGCCTGGGTCGAGCTGTCGACCGGCGCCTTCCTCGTCCACGAGTGCGACAAGGACCGCCTCGACGACGAGCTCGCGCGCATCGAACCGGCGGAGCTGCTGCTCGCCGAGGAGCTGCGCGGCCAGACCCCCTGGTTCTTGCGGCCCGATCTGCCGGTGAGCTGGCGGCCGCGCTACGACTTCGGCGCCGACGGCGCCACCCGCACCCTGCAGGAGTTCTTCGGGGTCGCGACGCTGGCCGGATTCGGCGTGATCGACATGCCGCTGGCGACCGGCGCGGCCGGTGCGCTCGTCACCTATCTGCAGCAGACACAGCTCTGTGCGCTGCCCCACCTGCGCGGCCTCGAGGTCTTCACCGATGGCGCCCACATGCGCCTCGATCGCGCCACCCGGCAGAGCCTCGAACTGGTGCAGACGATGCGCGACAACGAGGGCACGCCGTTGCTCGGCGTGCTCGACCGGACCGCGACTCCGATGGGGGCGCGGCTGTTGCGGAACTGGCTGCTCGCCCCGCTTGGAACGACGGCGGCGATCCTCGACCGGCAGGACGCGGTCGGAGAACTGCACGGGGATCACGGCCTGCTCGATCACGTCGGGAAAAAGCTCGCTCCGGTCCTCGACCTCGAGCGGCTCACCGCGCGCACGGCGTTCGGCCGCGCCAACGGCCGCGATCTACGCGGCCTGCAGCAGAGCCTCGAGCAGCTGCCGGAACTGTCGCAGCGGCTGCGTGACTGCAATGCCGCGGCGCTGAGCCGACTCGCCGGCGAGCTCGACCCGCTGCCCGATCTGACCGCCGCGATCGCCGCCGCCATCGTCGACGAACCGCCGCTGTCGGTGCGCGATGGCGGTCTGATCCGGGCCGGCTACCACGCCGAGCTCGACGAGCTGCGCGAGCTGGCGCGAGACAGCACCGAGTGGATGGCGCGCTACCAGCAACGCCTCGTCGCGCAGACCGGCATCCAGAGCCTGAAGGTCGGCTTCAACAAGGTCTTCGGCTACTACATCGAGGTCACGCACACGCACCGCGGCGTCGAGCTGCCGGCCGAGTTCCAGCGCAAGCAGACGATGAAGAACGCCGAGCGCTACGTCACCGACGATCTGCGCACGTTCGAATCGAAGATCCTCAAGGCCGAGGAGAACGGCAAGGCGCTCGAGTACGACCTGTTCGTCGCCGTCCGCGACCTGATCGCCGCGGCCTGCGACCGGCTGCAGGCGGTGGCGCGCGCCATCGCCGAGCTCGATGCGCTTACCTCGCTGGCGATCGTGGCCCGCGACCGCAACTACTGCCGACCGGTCGTCGACGACTCGCTGACGCTGCGCATCGAGGACGGACGCCACCCGGTGCTCGAGACGACCCACGCCGCCGGCACCTTCGTCGCCAACGACACCGACCTCGATCCGCCGGCGCGTCGACTGGTGCTGCTGACCGGCCCCAACATGGCCGGCAAGTCGACCTGGATCCGGCAGAACGCGCTCATCGTCGTGATGGCGCAGATCGGCAGCTTCGTCCCGGCCCGGAGTTCGCACATCGGCCTCGTCGACCGCGTCTTCACCCGCGTCGGCGCCGCCGACGACATCAGCCGCGGCGCCTCGACCTTCATGGTCGAGATGACCGAGACCGCGAACATCCTCAACAACGCGACCGAGCGCAGCCTGGTCATCCTCGACGAGGTCGGCCGCGGCACCAGCACCTATGACGGCCTGTCGCTGGCCTGGGCGATCGCCGAGGACCTGCACGAGCGCATCCGCTGCCGCGGCCTGTTCGCCACCCACTACCACCAGCTCGTCGACCTGGCGCTGCCCGACAACGGCATCGTCAACTGCCGCGTCGCGGTCCGCGAATGGGGTGACGAGATCGTGTTCCTGCATCGCATCGAGACCGGCGGCACCGATCGCAGCTACGGCCTGCACGTCGCGTCGCTCGCCGGCATCCCGAAGTCCGTGCTCGCCCGCGCCAGGAACGTGCTGCGCGAGCTCGAACAGGAAGGCGATGAGGTACGGGCGTCGCTGATCGAATCGCGCGAGCGCAACCGCCCCGGGATGCGGCAGCAGGAGCTGTTCGCGCCGCCGCCCGACCCTATCGTCGAGCAGCTGCGACAGCTCGACGTCGACGATCTGTCGGCGCGCCAAGCACTCGACCTGCTGCGCGCGTGGCGCGAGGAAGTCGGCGGTCGCTGAGGCCGCGAGCCGACATCGACCTCGCCTTACCGTGATCACGGCAGCAGGCGCAGGGGCGGTGCAGCCGATAGAGTCAGGGCGCGATGAGTGAACCGATCACGATCCGTCCCTACCAGCCCGGCGACGAAGAGGCGTTGCTCGCGGGCCACAACGCGACGTTCGAGCCCGAGCGTTCCCTCGCCCATTGGCACTGGAAGTTCCGCGACAATCCGACCGGCCAGATCCACATCATGGTCGCCGCCCACGAGCGGGATGGCATCGTCGGCGCCTACGTGACGCTGCCGGCGCGCGTCCGCATCGACGGTGCGGACAAGCTCTGCGGCCAGTGCGTCGACCTGTTCGTCCTGCCGGCACACCGGCGCGCCGGCAAGCGCCCGGGCCTGTTCGTCAACCTGGCCCACGCCCACTACGAGCTGTGGGGCGGCAAGGAGCCGCATCAGAACGCCTTCCACCACGGCTGG
>JAGQRA010000236.1 GCA_020425885.1 Planctomycetota bacterium
ATGTTGCATCTGGCCCAGGCCCTCGCCTGTCTCGGGCGGGCCGACGAGGCTGCCGGTTTCATCGATGCCGCGGCGGCGGCGGGAGCCGACGCGACCCTGGTCGATGCCGTTCGACGCGAAGTGATGTCGATGCGGCGCTGACGTGCGCCGGGCTCGGTCATCGGCTAGAACGTCTCGGCCCGATGAGCCCAGACGCACGACTACTCCGCTACCGCGACCGTTTCCCGATCCTGCAGCGCAGCAACTACCTCATCAACAACTCGCTCGGCGCGGTTCCGGCCGCCGCGCGCGCGAGCGTCGGCCGCTTCCTCGATGAATGGGAAGCGCGCGGTGTGCGCGCCTGGGGCGATGGCTGGTGGGCGCTGCAGGAGCTGGTCGCCGACGAGATCGGCACCGTCCTCGGGGTCCCGGCCGGCACGGTGTCGATGCATCAGAACGTCGCCGTCGCGCTGGAGATGATCCTGTCGTGCTTCACCTTCGACGGACCTCGCGACAAGGTCGTCTACTCGGCCCTCAACTTCCCGTCCGATCAATACATCTACGAGGCGCGGCAGCGCATCGGCGCGCGGTTGGTCCGGATCCCGGCCGCGGCCGACGGCCTGGTGACCGATGTCGATCGGGTCGTCGCGGCGATCGATGACGAGACGCTGCTCGTGGCCATCGATCACGTCATGTTCCGCAGCTCGGCGATCGTCGACGTCCGCCCGATCGTCGAACGGGCGCGCGAGGTCGGCGCGTTCGTGGTGCTCGACGTGTTCCACTCGGTCGGCGCCCTGCCGCTGCAGCTGCACGAACTCGGCGTCCACGCCGCGGTCGGCGGTGCCCTGAAGTGGCTGTGCGGCGGGCCGGGTAACTGCTTCCTCTACGTTCACCCTGACGAGATCGGCCGGCTGCGACCGATGTTCACCGGCTGGGCCGCACACCGGCGTCCGTTCGAATTCTCGCCCGCCGGTCAGGACTACCGCGACGACGGCGGCCGGTTCGCGACCGGCACGCCGAACGTGCCGGCGCTGTACTCGGGTCGCGAGGGCATCGCCGTCGTTCGCGAGGTCGGGCTGCCCGCGATCCGCGAGCGCAGTCAGCGGCTGACGGGGCTCCTCGTCGAGGAGGCCGGGCGCGCCGGGTTGGCGGTGCGTTCGCCGGTGGCCGGGCCGGCGCGCGGCGGCCACGTCGCGCTCGATGTCGACGATGGCTACGCGGTCTGCCAGGCGCTGTCCGAGCGCGAGATCGTCGTCGACTTCCGGCCCGACGCCGGTCTGCGGATCGCACCGCACTTCTACAACACCGAGGACGAGGTCGTGACCGCGGTGCGGTCGATCCGCGAGATCCTCGATGGCGGCGAACACGAGCGCTTCCTGCAGCAGGAACGGCGGCCGGGATGACGACCATGCGCATCTGGGACATCAGCGAACCGATCGAACCACGGACGGCGCCGTTCCCCGGCGACACCCCGTTCTCGCAGGAGTGGGTGCTGCGCCAGGAGACGGGCGGATCCTGCAACGTCAGCACGATCCGGATGTCGGTGCACGTCGGCACCCACACCGATGCGCCGCTGCACTTCGATCTCGCCGGCGCCGACATCGCTTCGGTCGATCTCGGCAGCTACATCGGCCGCTGCCGGGTCGTCGATCTGCCCGGCGAAGGTGATCCATCCCTGATCCCGGCGGCGGCGCTGACGCCAGCCCTGCTCGGGTCCGCCGAGCGCATCCTGTTCCGCACCCGCGCCGACCACGATCATCGCCGCTTCGACAAGTCCTTCACGGCCCTCGGCCCGGCAGCGGCCAAGGCGTTGGTCGATGCCGGCATCCGCCTGGTCGGCATCGACACCCCGAGCATGGATCACGCCGACGACCAGCGACTCGACGGTCATCACGTGCTGCATGCGGGCGGTGTGGCCATCCTCGAGAACATCGATCTGTCGCGTGTTCCCGCCGGTGACTACGAGCTGATCGCGCTGCCGCTGCGCATCGTCGATGGCGACAGCAGTCCGGTGCGGGCCATCCTGCGCGAATTGCCATCGAGCCCCCCTTCGTCATGAGCAAGCGACCGATCAATCCGGCCGATCTCTCCCCCCCGATCGGTTTCCAGCATGCCTGGCTCGTCGAGCACGGCGAACAGAGGACGCTCTACCTCGCCGGGCAGTGCGGCTACGACCGGGCCGGCGTGGTCGAGACGCCGGGCGATCTGGTGGCGCAGATCGACAAGGCGCTGGCCAATATCGGCTGTGTCCTGCGCGACGCCGAGATGACGTTCGACGATGTCGTCCAGCTCAACTTCTACGTCACCAGCCGCGACGACTACGCGATCGCCCGCAAGGAGATCGGCCGGGTCTGGCGCAGCAACTGTGGCAGGCACTTCCCGGGCATGGCCATGTTCCAGGTCGTGTCGCTGCTCGATCCGGAGGCCCGCGTCGAGATCCAGGGGATCGCCGCCCGATGAGGTCTTGCCGTCGGTCCGCGTTCGCCTTCGCGCTCACGCTGGGCGGCTGCGCCGGAGGCATGACGCATCTCGCTGGCTTCGACGACAGCACCGGCGAGGCGGGTATCGCCGTGCTCGGCGACGGCTTCGTCCGGCTGGACGGCGAACGGGTGCCGCTCGAAGCCGCCGTGCTGACCTTGCGACAGCGCGTGCGGGTCATGGACGAGGAGGAGCTGTCTGGCTTCGTCGTGAAGATCGCAGCCGACCCGGTCGGTGAGGAAGCCGCGGTATCGGAACGGATCTCGGCCGGCGTGAATCGGCTGATGTCCGAGTTGCAGATCATGGGCGTGCTCTGGGTCCGCTACCTGTGACGACACCACTGCTGCGTGACGCCTCGCCCCCCGACCTCGTCGTCTTCGACGTCGACGGCACCCTGCATGACACCTTCAGGTGGTGGGCGCCGGTCATCCGCGCCGGCCTGCGCCGATTCGCCGAACGGGAGGGCATCGAGGTCGCCATGCCGAGCGATGCCGAGGCCGAGGCCGTCGTCGGCATGCGAGATGCCGGCGTGTGGGCGCCGTTCCTGCCCGACGCGCACAAGCATCGCTGGCTCGATCTCCGTGCGGTCGTGCTGCCGATGGAGGTCGCCGAGATCAGCTCCGGCACGGACTATCTGTTCGCCGGCGTGCGCGAGCTGTTGCCACACCTTAGGGCCTCCGGCGTCAAGGTCGCGCTGGCGAGCAACTGCCGCAGCACCTACATGGGGGCGATGATGGCGGGCCAGGGACTCGCCGCGCTCAGCGACTTCCAGTTCTGCCTCGACTCTCCCGGGGTCGGCAGCAAGACCGACATGCTGGCCCGGGCCAGGGAGGCTGCCGGTGCGCAGCGTGTGGTCATGGTCGGTGATCGCGAGCCCGACCACGAGGCCGCGTCGGCGCACGGGTGGCCCTTCGTATGGCGTCGTAGTCACCGCTGCAGCATCGCCTCAGCGGACCTCGTCTGGGACGGGGATCCGGCCCGGCTGCTTGCCGGCCTGAGCCTGCCGCCCATGACCGGCAGGGCCACGCTATGATGCGGAGGGTTCGAAAATAGATGCGAGCGCGTCCGTAGCCGCCGCTCCTCCTGCCCGATCCGTCCCCGAGGCAACTCCCTGTGTTCCCCCCATCGAACATGCTCATGGAACTGGTCCTCATCGTCATCTTCATCTCGGTCTTCGCCATCGTGATGTCGGTGGCGACGCAGCGCCAGAAGCGGCTCGCCGCGCACACGCGCATGCTCGAGGAGGCGCTCAAGAATCCGGCGATCGACCGCGCGACCCTGGAGAATCTCACCTTTCAGCTGACCGGAAGGCGCCCGTTGCGGTCGCAGCCGACCAGCGGCACGGCGATGGCCTGGATCCTGGCCCTGGGCTGGCTGGCATTGTTCACCGGCATCGGCCTGTTGATCGCCGCGGAGAACTACTCGAGATCCTACGGCAGTGACGATCTCGGCATCGCCGCCTGGGTCACAGGCCTGATCGGGTTCGGCTTGGTCACCTATCCTTTCGCGTTGCGCGAACTCGAGTCGCGCCGCGCCGCCTGACGGGAGCTCGCATGGCAGCCGAAGAGAACGTCGCGATCGTGGCCGTGGTGCTCGGCACCGGTGGCTTGATCGCCATGTGGAGCGTGTATCTGAGCAAGCGTCACGCGATCAGTGCAGCCCGCCTCGACCTGATGCAGAAGGCGCTCGAGAACCCGACCATCGACGAACGCACCAAGGGCGAACTGGTGAGGCTGCTGGCGGAGGAGCAACGATTGGCGCGGCGGTCGGTGTTCGAGCAGTTCGGCGGCGTGCTCAATGTCGCCCGCTTCGCGCTCCTGGCCGTCGGCTGGGTGACCTTCCTGCTCTGCGGTGGCCTGATGCTGATGTGCTGGCTCGGGATGTGGCAAGGCATGCCGATGGAGCCGATCGTGGTCTTCGGCATTCTCGGCTTCATCGCCATGACGATGCCCGCGGCGATGCGCGAGTTGATGCGCCGCGAGCGCGCCGTGCAGACCAAGCAGTGAAGAAGCCGGTGCGGCCGGTTGTCCAGAGCGACCTCGACAGCTTCACTTGCCGGCCATGTTGCCGACCAACGCCGAACTCGAGAGCCGGGTCGCCGAGCTGTTCGCCATGTGGCGGGTCGGTGAGCGGGCCATCGAGGTCAGGTGGAACGAGCGGTTGTCGACCAGTGCCGGTCGGGCGTTCGTCCGGCGCGGACGCATCGAGCTCAACCCCGGGCTGCTCGCAGCCCACTCCGATCAGATCCCGGTGGTGCTGACGCACGAGGCGGCGCACGTCGCCGCCTGGCGGCTGTTCGGCCCGGCGGCCGAATCGCATGGCCGGCAATGGCGGGCGCTCATGCGGCTCGCCGGCCTGCCGCCGGCGGTGACCCACGACCTGCCCGTCGAACGGAAGCCGGGTCACCGGCGTCGCCGCTACCTCTACCTCCGCGTCTGCGATGGCTGTGGCGAGCGCGCGATCCTGGCCGCGGTGCGCTACGGTCGGTGTCACGGCTGCTCCCGCCGCGACAGCTACCTCGTGCTGCGGGCGCCGGCGACCGCGGCGGGGCGGGCCGCCCTCGAACGGATGTCACACGCCTCGGTGCGTGAGCGGTGTGCCGGTTCCATAATGGGCGATCCCTGAGCGCGGCCGATCCTCGGCGGCGACCCCGACACCCTTGAATCCGAACGACGACATCTTCGAAGCGATCGTGCGCCTGCGCCGCGGGGGTGTTCCGGCGGCGCTCGCCACCATCGTCGGGACCCGTGGCTCGACCCCGGGACGGACGACGATGCGACTGCTGGTGCTCGACGACGGCACGTTTCTGGGCACCGTCGGTGGCGGCTGTCTCGAGGCCGAGGTCTACGACACGGCGATGCAGGTGATCGCCGATGAACAGCCACGGTCGCTGCAGTTCAGACTCACTGAACAGGATTCCCCCGACAGCGGCCTCATGTGTGGCGGCGAGGTGACCATCTTCGTGGAACCGATCACGACTCCATGTCTCTGGATCTTCGGCGGCGGTCACATCAGCAAGGCGCTGTGTCAGGTCGCGGCGATCGCCGGCTTCCGCACCACGGTCGTCGACGACCGCCCCGACTTCACCGCGGCCGGGCGCTTTCCCGAGGCCCACGACACCGTCTGCGCGCAATTCCCCGAGGCCGTGGCGCAGATGCCGATCCGGCAGAACAGCTATGCCGTCGTGGTCACGCGCGGCCATCGTGAAGACGGCGTCGTGCTCGAGGCCCTGGCTCGACGCTACGCGGCCGGCGATCGGCTGCGGTTCCTCGGCATGATCGGCAGCCGGACCAAGCGGGCCCTGCTGTGGAAGCACCTGCTCGGTGTCGGTGCGACCGAGGAGTTCCTGGCATCCGTGCGCACTCCGATGGGCGCCTACCTCGGCGGCAAGAGCCACGAGGAGATCGCCGTGTCGGTCATAGCCGAGCTGATCTCGGTGCGGCGCCTCGGCCGCGACCTCGCCGCCGGCTGGGACGCCAGGCCGAGGAAGGAAGGCGGTGGTGTCGAGGGGGTGCGTGAGCTATCCCTCGATCCTGATCCCACAACCCAAGGAAGGCAGTCATGAAGAACTCACCGAGTCAGCTCCCCGCGGAGGTGCGCAAGTCGATCTGCGATGCGTTGCGCGGCGTCCTCACCGACGGCATCGATCTCCACTCGCAGATCAAGGTCGCTCACTGGAACATCAAGGGGCCGCAGTTCGCTGCCCTGCACCCACTGTTCGACTCCTTCGCCACCGACCTCGCGGTGCACAACGACACCATCGCCGAGCGCATCCTGACCCTGGGTGGGCTCGCGGTCGGCACCGCGCGACACGTCGCTTCGACCTCGCGCCTCGCCGACTACCCGCAGGATGTGACCAAGGATCTGGAGCACGTCCGCCTGCTGTCCGAGCGCATCGGGACCTATCTGGTCGGGGTCCGCGCGGCCCGCGACCTGGCCGCGGAGCACAAGGACGATGACACCGTCGATGCGTTGACCGCGATCGCGGTCCTGTTCGAGAAGCACGCCTGGTTCCTGCACGCGACCTTGGAGTGAAGGTCGGAGGGGGGGGGAGGGGGCGCCGCCGGGCGAGGCGGAGGGTTTGTTTCGGCTCCCGACGAACCTCGAATCATCTGATTCGTTGTCACCGCCGGGTCCCGCCGGCATGATGCTTCGCCCCCTCCCACCCACGAGACCCCTCTCCAAGTCCGATGAAGTCGAATTGTCTCGCTGTACTCCTTCTGTCATTGCCTCTGGCCGCCCAGGGCGACCTGATCATCAAGACCGATGGCACGAAGATCGAACGTGTCTCCGTGACCGGCTTCGACATCCGCGAGATCAAATACAAGAGCGGTGGTTCGGCCCAATCGCTGTCGTCGGATCAGGTTGCCAAGGTCGACCTCGAGAACTTCCAGGAGGTCTTCCGCCTCGGCCTGCGCGATGCCGACCTGATGCTCACCAAGGCGCGTGAGACCATGGCGGCGAAGGACACGCTGATGGCGCAGTTCGGTTTCGTCGCGGCTTCGGCGATGTTGTTCGATTCGGAGCGCGCCGCCGACGCGGCCGGTGCCCTCGACGAGCTCGAGAAGGGGATCCCGGATGCCGGCCTGATCCCCGAGGTCTACCGCCAGAAGTTCGAGTACTACATGGGGCAGGGGCCGAAGGGGGCGAACAGCGCGAACTCGGTCGCCAAGAAGTACCTGTCGGCGGCGCAGGGCAATGCCTGGCCGGCGGGTTTCACGGTCGAGGCCGACTTCTTCATCGCGTTGTCCGAGCGCAGCGCCGGTGGCGACACGGGGGCCTTCCAAGGCAAGCTGCGTTCGATCATCGAGCGCGGCCGGACGGCCAACGTCATGGTCGCCAACCGGGCGAACGTCCAGCTCGCCAACAGCCTGCGCGAGACCAAGGACGCGGATGGTGCGCGGCGGATCTACGAGACACTCGCCAACAAGGAAGGGGTCGACTCGAGCACGCGCGCCGGTTCCTATCTCGGGCTCGGCATGCTGACGCTCGACGCCGCCGGCAATGACCAGAACGAGAACAAGCGCGCCCTGCTGTGGTTCCTGCGGGTCTACCTCGAGACCCGCGATGCCTGGCCGAGCCTGCAGGCCGAGGCGCTCTACCACGCGGTCCTCGCCGCCGGCAAGTGGCGCGGGTCCGAGTACCAGTACATCATGGCCCGTTGCCGCGGCGTGCTGAAGGCCGACTTCCCGGGGTCCGATTGGACCCAGCGCGCGCTGGCCGGGCGCTGATGTCGACCCGGCTCCGCAGGCGCTGATCGTGGACCTGGCCGCGCGGCCCGGGCGCCTGAGCAACCTGACCTTCTGCCTCGTCTGGGCCGGCGTTCGGGCCGTGTTGCACGTCCTGTTCCGGCTCCGGGTCGAAGGCGCGCCGCCGCGGTCGGGCGCGTACGTCGTCGTCGCCAACCACGTCTCGTTCATCGATCCGTTGGTGGTCGGTGCCGTGGTGCCGCGCCGCGTGGTCTTCCTGATGACCGAAGTGGTCTATCGTTCTCGCGTCAGCGGTTGGTTCTATCGCTGGAACCGGGCGATTCCGCTGTCGACGCGCAACGCCAACCGCGATGCGCTGCGCGCCGCGCGGCAGGTGCTGCAGCAGGGTCGTGTGGTCGGGATCTTCCCCGAGGGAGGAATCAGCCGCGACGGATTGCCGATGCTCGGCAGTCCCGGGGCGGTCTCCCTCGTGTTGAACGAGCGGGTCCCGATCGTGCCGGTCGGTCTGATCGGCACGCATGAGGTTCTGCCCTTCGGATCCTGGCGGCCCCGATGGCGCAAGATCACGATTCGGTACGGAACGCCGATCCGACCCGACGAACTCGCGCCACCGGATGTCGACCGTCGTGAACGCCTGCAACGTGCCACGGAACTCATCATGGGACGCATCGCCGAGTTGACCGGCAACGAGTCGCGCGAGGCGGCCCTGCTGCGCATGCGGTCCGAGTCGGATCGCTGACGCGTCCGCTCCGGCACAGCCGAAAGGGCCGGCGGCGGTCGTGATTTTCCCGCCCATTCGCCCGCGCCCGTGCCACTGAGGCTGGACCTGTCATGGCGCCGCACGGGTTGCGAGGGGCGTTCCCTTGCGCGGCAGCGGGGATTCGTGGCGGGCGGGGCAGCGGGATGATGGCGAACGATGAACTGTGGGGGCTGGCGTACATTCACGCGCAGCGATTCCTGTGTCGCTTCGAAGACACGTTCACGAGGGGCGAGTGTGATGAC
>JAGQRA010000237.1 GCA_020425885.1 Planctomycetota bacterium
CCGCCACTTCCGCTGGTGCAGCTCGCGCGCTTCGCGCATCCGCTCGCCCATCACCGAGCTCGCCTGCCGACTGGCCCGCCGGCTCGCGTCGCGTGCGGCCGCGAACGCGTCCTTGGCGATCTTGCGGGCATGGCGGTAGGCCTCGCGCGACGCGGTGCGGAAGCCGGCATAGGGATCCTCGCCGGCGTCCTCACCCGCACCGCCGTCGGGCAGCGGCGGCGGAGTGAACGGTGGCGGCGGCGGCACCTCGCGCGTGAACGCACCGTGCTGCACGTCGTCCCACGCGGCGGCGGCGACCCCGGCCGGTGCACCGAGCGCGGTGATCAGGTCGTGCACGCTCTCGAAGCGCGCCGCGGGGTCCTTCTGCAGACAGCGCTGCAGCACCCCGAGATCCGTCGGCGTCAGGTGCGCCGGCCAGCCGGGCTGCTCCTGTTCGTGCTTCTTGAGCACCTCCCACTCGCTGTCGCCGGTGAACGGCAGCTCGCCGCAGAGGATCTCGTAGAGCATGACGCCGAGCGAGTAGATGTCGCTGCGGTGGTCGCCGCGGCGCTGCAGCATCTCGGGCGACATGTAGTACGGCGTGCCGCGGCCCATCGTCAGGCTGCCGCGCGAGTGCGTGACGAGCTTGCTGAGACCGTAGTCGCCGACGCGGGCGACCGGTCCCTTGAGGAACACGTTCGCCGGCTTGAGGTCGAAGTGCACCAGCCCGCGCTCGTGCAGCGCCGCGACCCCGCGGCAGGCCTGCAGGAAGTAGCGCAGCAGCTCGTCGCGCTGCTCGGCCGCGGGCGGCCCACCTTGCGACAGCCGGTTCCGCAGCGTTTCGGTGCCGGCGAACTGCATGACGAGGTACGGGATGCCCGAGACCTCGCCGCGGTCCTCGATCTGCACCAGGTTGGGGTGGTCGATCTGGGCGAAGTATTTGACCTGCTCGAGTTCGTGCAGCACCGCCTGACGCACTTCGCGGTCCTCGACGCGCAGGAACTTGATCGCGTAGTCCTTGCCGATCGACTCCTTGCGGGCCCGGAAGACGATCCCGAAAGCCCCGCCACCGAGCTTGGTCGTCAGCTCGAAACCCGGCACATACCCCGGCTTACGGTAGTCCCGATAGAACGCTTCCCAATCGGGCAGGCGGTCGGGCGGGGCGGGCTGGGATTCGGCCATCGAGAACAAGTGTACGGCGTCGGGTCGGGGAGGCGCTACGGCGGCCGGCCGCGAAGATTCCCGTTATCGCCGCTCGGGCCGGCACCCGTTGCCGCCGGGCTCAGGGCGTCACGGCGAACCCGAGATCGTTCGAGAGGTTCTCGATGCCGCTCGACTCGGGCGATCGCGCCTTCGCAACCGTCGTACCGCCCGACGACATCGGCGTGATCGCCCGGGACCGGCTGGATCGCGGACCTACCCGGCCTCTTCGGGCTGCAGGCTGTCGACGCCCCGCGTCGACCATCGGATCGCAAGGTAAGCCGCCCCGGCAGAATCGCGGCTCGGGTGTCGTCTCGTGTCATCTCGCCTTTCGACTCGGGATGAGCCGAGAGCGCGATTCCGACCGGGGCAGTGCGCGTGCTACAGCAACCGTCGTGCCAGCGCGCGGTCACCCCGCCAGCGCCCGAGAACCGGACCGCGGCGCGCCGCAGCAGTCCGGAATCCGCGCAATTCCTACAGACCGGTTGTCAGATCTACCGGACCGTCGGGTGCCCGCTTCAGTTGCGCGGCCGGAACGTGTCGCGCTCGACGATGTAGCCGTAGCGCGCCCTGAAGTCCGCGACGTCCATGCTCGCCGCCGCCGCGATCGCCGCCAGGCGGTCCTCGTGCGCGAAGTCGTCGGGTTCGAGCCGGATCTGGTACTCGCGCGAGACGCGGTAGGCCTCGGACTCGGGGTTGACGGTGCGCACCCGCGGCCGGCCTGTCGCAGGGTCGTTGAACGTGCCGAAACGGAGCGGCACGAGCTCGCCGCGCTGGATCGTCACCATCGCGCCGACCTCGAGCGGCTGCTCGGCGCGCAGCAGGCCGCGCAGGTAGTCGATCGCGCCGTAGCCGAGGTCGCGGGTGTACTCGATGTCGAACGGGATCGGCGGCGCGCTGCGCAGCTCGTAGCCGATGTTCTTGGCGACGATCGTGACCCGGTGGCCGCGCGCGGCCAACCGCGCCCGCACCATGTCGCAGAGCAGACGATGCAGGTGCACCTCGGACAACCGCACGTGACCGTGATCGTCGCGTTCGGCGTTCGGCATCGCCCTGGTCAGCTCCTCGGGCGGGAAGCGCAGGCTGAGGCCTTCGGCCAGCACCGCGACGCCGTACGGACGATCATGCGCCATCCGCTTCATGATCGAACACTCGAGAATGTCGACGATCTGCTCGAGGTGGATCGGCGCCCCGGCCGGGAAGTCCTCCGGGATGATCGTCAGCGTCGCCCCCGACGACTTGCCGATGCCCTGGGCCAGATGCCCCGCCTGCCGCCCCATCGCGACGACGAAGAACCAGCGCCGCGTCGTCAGCGCGTCGGTCATCAGATTGCTGACCTGTTCGGAACCGACGTGGCGCGCGGTCTGGTAGCCGAAGGTCGGCACGTCGGCGGGCAGGGGCAGGTCGTTGTCGATGGTCTTCGGCACGTGGGCGACACGCAACGCGCCGTTGGCGGCGTTGGCCACGATCGCGGCCGAGTAGCCGGTGTCGTCGCCGCCGATAGTCAGCAGCGCATCGAGCTCGAGCGATGCCAGGGCGGCGACGGTCTGCGCCAGCTGGCCCTTGTCCTTGGTCGGATTGGCGCGCGAGGTATAGAGCACGGAGCCGCCGCTCAGGTGGATGCGGCTCACGTCCTCGACCGCCAGCCGGCGAACGCGCGAGACGTCGCCCTGCATGAGGTGCTTGAAGCCGTCGGGGATGCCGTAGACCTCCCAGCCGGAATTGATGGCCTCGATCGTCGCCGCACAGATGACCGAGTTGATACCGGGGGCAGGGCCGCCACCGCACAGGATGCCGAGCTTTACTGGGCCAGGTTTCATGGTCGGCGAGAGTCTGCCGTCGGCCGTCGCCAAGACAACGATCCGATGCACCTTCTGACACCGAACCGAGCCCCCCACCGGCGCGATCGGGCCACGATTCACGGCGAAGAGACCATGGGGCGCGACGGCACCGCCTGCTAAAAGCGACGTCTTCCTTCCCGTCCCTGTTTGCCAAAGGAGAAGCCATGTTCCGTCCGATCCTCTCTGTCGCCTTGCTGTCCCTGATCGTCACGGGCTGCCAATCCACCGCCGCCGCGCCGTGCGCGGCCACTCAGGCCGTGGTCGAGGCCGTCGCCGGACTCAACGCCGACATCCTGCGCCTGACGGTTCACGCGACGCCACCCGATGGCGGCGAACTCCAGGCGATCGCCAGCACCGCGCCGGAGAAGCTCGGCAAGCCGTCGGATGCCGAGGATCTGCGCGCCATCGACGAGGGCATGGCGGTCGACCTCGACGAAGGCTCGGACATCGACGTCACGGTGCCGATCCTGAAGAAGGACGGCGCCTACACCGCGGCCGTCGGCGTGACGATGAAGGGCGGCGGCGACCGCCAGAAGATCATCGCCGCGGCCAAGATGATCGCCGCCGAGGTCGAGACCCGGCTGCAGAAGTAGCGGCCGGGCCGGCCCGGGCTAACGCGGCAGCCGCGCGATCTCGTC
>JAGQRA010000238.1 GCA_020425885.1 Planctomycetota bacterium
ACTATCTCGCCGAGCGGTTTCGCTACCACGATCGCGCCACCTGGACCGGCGAAGCCAGGGAAGGTCGACTGCTCCTCGACGGTGAAGTCGCCGCGCCGGACGCGGTGGCTCGGACCGGGGCCATCCTGGTCTATCGCAAGCCGCATCGGGAGCCGCCGATCGACCGCTCGATCAGGCTCATCCATCAGGACGCCGACATCGCGGTGGTCGACAAGCCGGCCCAACTGCGGGTCCACGCCGACGGTCCGTTCCTGCGACACGTGCTGATCCACCTCCTGCGCACGGAGTGCGGCATTGCCGATGCCACGCTCGTGCATCGACTCGATCGCGAGACCAGCGGCCTCGTCGTCGTTGCCCGGAGCAGGACCGCCCGCCGACACCTCGAGTCGCAGTTCGCGACCGGAACGGTCGAGAAGGAGTACCTGGCGGTCGTTCACGGCATACCGCCGGGTCCGTTCTGCTGTCGGCAACCGATCGGTCACGCCGCCGACAGCAAGGTGGCGCTGCGTCGATCCGCAGCGGCCGATGCCCGGAATCCGAAGGCGGCCCGAACCGAGTTCGGGATCGAAGAACGCGGCCCATGCCGCACCCTGCTGCGCTGCCGCCCCCACACCGGACGCACCCACCAGATCCGGGTCCACCTCGAACACTGCGGCTTCCCCATCGTCGGCGACAAGCTCTACGGCAGGAGCGACGACGACTACCTCGGGTTCGTCCAGGCCGTCAAGGCCGGCGCCGACGCACGGACCGCGACCGACGGACGACCGTCCCGCCAGCTGCTGCACGCCGCATCGCTGACCATCCGCCATCCAGTCGGCGAGCGATCGATGACCTTCTTCTCCCCGCTCCCGGATGAGTTCCGCCGCTGGCTGGTCGGCCTTGAGTGACTGTCGTGCGGGCTCGCGACTAGGGGAACATCGGCGCGACGGACTGCAGCGACACGTCGCGAACACCGAAGTTGCGCACCTGCACCCGCCCCTTCGCCGGCATGCCGCCGCGTTCGCACTCGACCTGCACGTCGGCATCGCCGTGATCGGTGACGACCGCAACGTCGCTGAGCACCTGGATGTTGCCGTAGCCGAGCTGCAGCAGTCGGGTCTCGACGATGGCCAGCACCCTGGCACCCGGTGACTCGACCGGGCTTTGCGGTGGGCTCGGCTCGCTCTCCCGGACCCGAACGCGCTCGGGGCGGGGAATGCTGACGACGGCATGCTGTACGTTCTGCGTCGCCTCGCGCAGCTCCTCGAGGTCGTCGTGCAGCCGATCCAGCTTGCCCTCGATGCGCCCGAGGTTGAGTTTGTCGATGGCCTCGACCAGGACCCGGAGTCGATCATCGAGCGAACGGATCCCGGCCAGCTTGCGCATGTGCTCTTCGAAACGCAGCAGACGCAGGTGGACCAGCACGTAGCCGACGAGCAGCGCAACGAAGAACAGGCTGAACTGCAGGGCGGTCATGACGGCGGCAATCTAGCCGGTCTCGGTCGCGGAGGACAGACTCAGGCGCGCTTGCCGTCGTGCCCGACGCGCCAGCCGAAGTAGTAGAGGGCGCCCGTGGCCAGGATGGCGAGACCGTAGAGGGCGTTCTTGCGTTCGTCTGGGTCCAACAGCAAGGCGACTACGAACAACACCGACACCGCGATGAAGAGCGCCGGCGTGACCGGGTAGCCGGTGCAGCGATACGGCCGCGGCGCGTCGGGCCGCGAGCGCCGCAGCCGATAGAGTGCGGCGACGGTCAAGGCGTAGAACAGGAAGCCGGCGAAGACGACGAAGGCGGTCAGGTCGTGGAAGTTCTGCAGGTAGAAGACCAGCAGCACGCCCCAGATCGCCTGCACCCAGATCGCCACCGTCGGCGTGCCCCGGCGCGGGCTCACGCGATCGAGGACGCGCGGCACCAGCCCGTCCTGGGCCATGGCGTAGAACGCCCGCGGCGACGACAGGAAGTTGGGGTTGGCCGCGCCCATGACCGAGATCGCGACGAGCAGGGTCAGGTAGTCGGCGACCTCCGGACTGAAGATGCGGGCCACGGTCCGATACGGCACCTGTTGATCCTGGCTCTCGCCGAGCGAACGCATCTCCTCGAACGGGACGACGTGCAGATAGACCATGTTCATCGCCGCGTAGGTCGCGATCAGGATGACCATGCCGAGGATCAGACCGAGCGGCAGATTGCGCTCCGGCCGTTTCAGCTCGGCGGCGTTGAACGGCATCTGGTACCAACCTTCGTAGGCCCAGAAGATGCCGGTGAACGCGGTCACGAGTCCCGCCATCGTCAACGACGTCTGCGCCTTCTCCACCGCCACGAAGGCCGAGGCCTGGGTCACCGGCTCGCCGCCGCTGGCGACGACGAAGCCGCCGACCACGACCATGCAAAGGGCGCCGACCTTGGCGAACGTCGACAGGTTCTGCAGCAATGCGCCGAGGGTCACGCCGAGGTGGTTGATCACGGCGAGACCCAGGACCATGGCCGCCGCCATGCCGGTGACGAGCAGTGGATGCTCCTTCTGCACCGCGGCGTCGGCGCCGAACACCGGCAACAGGTACTCGGCGAAGGCCACGGCCAGCGCCGCCACCGTGCCGCTGTTGATCACCCAGAAGAAGACCCAGCCGTAGAGGAAGGCGACTCCTCGCCCCCAGCCTTCGCGCAGGAATGCGTACTGGCCGCCGGCCTCGGGGAACATCGCGCCGAGTTCGCCATAGGCGAAGGCGCCGAACAGACAGACCAGGCCGAGCCCGATCCAGAACACGTAGATCCACTCCTCGCTCGGCAGGCTCTGGGCGACCTTCATCGGCTTGAGGAAGATGCCCGAACCGATCACCGCGCCGACCGTGATCGAGATCGCGCTGACGAGACCGAGGCGACGCTGCAGTTGGCCCGACTCCATGGGCCGCAGACGCTAAGTCCGATGGCGCCGACCAGGAACCAAAAACGCGCCACCTGCCCACTGCCAGCAGTTAGAAGAGAGGCCGATGCGCGGCCGCCTACGCTATCTGTTCGCCTTGGGGTTCCTGGCCCTGTTCGCGCTGCTGCCCGCCCCTGATGCGACCTCGGGCAAACCCTACGTCGCCTTGCTGCAGGTCCGGGCCTGGTTGCTAGGCGGCAGCTCGCCACTCGCCGGCTGGGCGACCGCGGATGCAGTCCGCCCGATCGACGTCAGCCTGCGCCAGAGCCCGCCGATCGAGGACGCGGCGCTGTATCGGGCCCGCTGCACCGAATTCGCCCGCATCGCCACCGAATGGGCCATCGCCCACCGCGTCGTCGTCGACCCCGAACTCGAACCCGTGCCGCTCGAGCTGGTCATCGGTGAGTTCGGCGTTCGCGCCACGATGCCGGATCGCGATGCCCGACCGGTCCGATTCGAAGCTATGTTCCCGACCCGGGCCAGCCTG
>JAGQRA010000239.1 GCA_020425885.1 Planctomycetota bacterium
CGTGGCCCCGCCCGACCGGGGACGGCACCGGCGTCGAGTGGATGCGCGTCACCGCGGCCACCGGCGAGATGCGGCCCCTCTTCGACGCCGACGCCATGCGCGCCGCCTTCGCGGCCCTGCCGGGCATCAGCGCCGACGATGCGCGGCGGCTGCCGTCGGACCGGGGCCTGCAGATGAACCCCGCGCACACGGCGGCGCTCGTCTACCTCGGCAACGACCTCTACCACTACCAGTTCGACGACAGCAGGGTCGTCCGGCTGACGTCGACGCCGCAGCCGGAGGAGCAGTACGCCTTCAGTCCGGACGGGAAGCTCGTGTCGTTCGTGCGCGACAACGACCTCGTCGCGCTGCAGATCCGGGAAGGCAAGCAGTGGAACATCACCAGCGACGGCAGCGAGGAGATGCTGCACGGCGTGCTGGACTGGGTCTACCAGGAGGAGGTCTACGGCCGCGGCGACTTCCAGGGCCATTGGTGGAGCCCGAATTCCGACATGGTCGCGTTCCTGTCGCTCGACGAGTCGGCGGTGCGTGAGTTCACGGTGGTCAATCACGTGCCGGCCGGTTACCTCGATGCGGAACGCTCGGTCGAGAGCGAGGTCACCAACTACCCCAAGGCCGGGGATCCCAACCCGACGGCGCGGATGTCGATCGCCCACCCGAAGGAGCAGAAGGTCGTCGCCGTCGACCTGTCGCGCTTCCCCGACGACGTCCTCGTCGTGCGCGTCGACTGGACGCCGGCCGGCGACACGCTGCTGCTGACGTTGCAGGACCGCATCCAGACCTGGGCCGAACTGTGTGCCTGTGATCCGGCGACCGGCAAGGTGACGACCTGGATCCGCGAGGAGAGCCCGACCTGGGTCAACCGCCCCGATTCGCCGCGCTGGCTCGCCGATGGCTCCTTCCTGTGGCTGTCCGAGCGCACCGGCTTCATGCATGTCTATCACTACGCCAGCGGCGGCAAGCTGCTGCACACCGCCTCCACCGGCGATTGGCAGGTGCGCAGCATCGTGCGCGTCGACGAGGCCAGGGAGCTGATCTGGTTCGAGGGCACCAAGGATGGCGCCACCGGTCGGCATCTCTATCGCACGGCATTCGACGGCAGCGGCCTGGTCTGCCTCACCCCGGGGATCGGTTCGCACGGCTACGAGTTCAACGCGGCGGCGACGTACCTGATCGACCGGTGGTCGGCGATGGATCGGCCGACGACCGTCATCGTACGCAACGGCGAGACCGGCGAGGTCGTCAAGGAGATCGGTCAGGCCGACCGCGGCGACGGCGAGGGCAAGTATGCATTCAGCGAACGCCAGCGCCTCACGGTGAAGGCGCGCGACGGCTACGAACTCGACGCCAGCGTGGTGTTGCCGATCGGCTGGCAGCAGGGGCACCGCTACCCGGTCTACCTGCCGACCTACTCCGGGCCCGATGCGCCGTCGGTGCGCGACAACTGGAGCCCATCGACCTACGACCAGTTCCTCGCCCAGGAGGGCTTCATCGTCCTGCAATGCAACGTGCGCTCGGCCAGCGGTCGCGGCCAGCAGCACATCGGGGCCTGCTACCGGCAGCTCGGCATCCAGGAGCTGAAGGACCTGGAGGACGCAGTCGATCATGTCTGCGATCAATTCGGCGGCGACCCGGCGCGGGTCGCCATCAGCGGTTGGAGCTACGGCGGCTTCATGACCGCGTTCGCGCTGACCCACAGCAAGAGGTTCGCCCTCGGTCTGGCCGGCGCCGGGGTCTACGACTGGCGCCTCTACGACACGATCTACACCGAGCGCTACATGAGCACCCCGCTCGAGAACAAGGCCGGCTACGACGCGACCTCGGTGATCAAGGCGGCCGGCGATCTGCACGGTCACCTCGTGCTGCTGCACGGCACGATGGACGACAACGTCCACATGCAGAACACCATGCAGCTGTTGTGGGCGCTGCAGTCGGCCGGCAAGCAGGACTTCGAGCTGATGGTCTATCCGCGTTCGCGACACGGGCTGGCGCGCGAGGTCTCGGCCCACAGCCGCGAGTTCCAGTGGCGGCGGCTGCACGACCTGCTCAATCCGGTGGCGCTGTGGAACGGCCGCGACCTCTCCGGCTGGCACGCCGACGTGCCGGAGTCGGACGACGGCAAGGCGGTCGCGCCGTCGTTCTCGGTGCAGGACGGCATGCTGGTCAGCAACGGCAGGCCCGAGGGCCATCTGATCACCGACGCGAGCTACTCCGACTACCGCCTCACCGTCGACTGGCGCTGGCCGGGTGAGCCCGGCAACTGTGGCGTGCTGGTGCACAGCTCGACGCCGCGGCGGCTCTACGGCATGTTCCCGCAGTCCATCGAATGCCAGCTGCACGTCGGCAACGCCGGTGACTTCTGGTGCATCGGCGAGGACATCACGGTGCCGGACATGGAGGTGCGGCGCGGGCCGCCGGCGGAATGGGGCGTCGACGGCAAGAAGCGGCGCCGCATCGTGAACCTGACCGATGACAGCGAGCACAAGCCCGGCGAATGGAACACGATGGTCATCGAGTGCCGCGGCCGCGAGGTGAAGATCTGGGTCAATGGGGACCTCGTCAACCACGGCACCGACTGCACCGCCGACCACGGCCAGATCGCGATCCAGGCCGAAGGCGCGGTCTGCGAGTTCCGCAAGGTCGAGCTGGTGCGGCTCTGATTCATAAAGCGCCGCAACGCGGCACGGCGTCGACGAGGATGCGCGTGCATCCGGCGCCGCTGCGGCGTTTCCTTGGGATCCGCTCGGCGATGATCCGCCCGACGATAGTTCGCCGGTCCGCGACGGGTCAGACCGCGGACGGTTGATCGCTCATGCGGCGCGCGCTCCAGCTGCCGTTGCCGCTGCCGAGTTCGCGGCCGTCGGCGGTTCGGCCCCAGGGCACGATGCGCCAGGTGCCGGCGACGGACTGGCCGTGCTCGTCGAGGGTGCCCGCATAGTGGATGCGATGCGGCGGCATGCCGTCCGGCAGGGCGATGCCGAACTCCTCCTCGAGGAACTGTCGTTGCTCGACCATATTGCCGTCCGCGTCGGTGACGTAGCCCTTCGGCATCGTCTTCAGGAACTCGAGCTGGCGGCCCTTGCGCTGGCCGACGATGCGGCCGCGCTCGGGCTGGCCGCCGCGCGAGGCGTCGTCGCGGACGTAGCCGACGACGCGCAGTCGCCAGGACTCGGTCAGGCTCATCGTGAACGGCACGCTCGTGGCAGCCAGCTGATCGTAGCTCTGGCCGTAGGTGTACTGGCCGACCCAGGTGCCGGTCAGCTTCACGGCACTCTGGTCTGCGGACCTTCGTGGCACTCCCGGCCCGGCACGCAGTCCTTGGGGTGGACGAGCTCGTCGTCGGGGCCGATGCAGTTGCAGGTCCGGGCGCACCAGTAGTAGCCGTCGCCGGGCCATTCGCGGTCGTCGTAGATGGCCTCGTCGAGACCGTGCGTCAGCAGGTGCTTCATCATCATCGACGGGCACAGCCCCGCCGGCATCAGGTCCGCATGCGTCTTGTGTGGTCGGTTCATGGCATCACCTCCCGGCCTTCGGGCTCAGCGCCGCATGCAGGGCCTCGCGAACGATCGCCTTGCCAACCGGCACCTTGTAGGCATTGTGGCTGAGCGGCACGGCGTCGGCGAAGGCCGCCTCGGCGTCGCGCCGGAACAGCTCGTCGCCGGGCTGCTGGCCGACCAGCAAGGCCGCGGCCTTGTCGTGTTGCACGGGCACCGGCGCGACCGCGCCGAGCACGAGCCGGGCCGCGCGGATGATGCCGCCGTCGATCTCGAGCCGCACCGCGCAAGCGGTGGTCGCCCAGTCGAAGCTCAGTTTCTCGCGGCTCTCGGAGTACCACGAACGGCCGGCCGCGGGCTGCTTCGGCACGTGGATAGCGGTGACGATCTCGCCCGGCAGCAGCGTGTGCTCGGCGGCCTCGGCCTTCGGCGTCGTCGGGAACAGGTCGCCGAGCTTGCGGCGCTCTTCCCGCTTGCCGGCGGGGCCGGCGATGCGCGTCGAGTACTCGGCATCGAGCGCGAGCAGCGCCGGCGCCAGGTTGCTCGGATGCACGCGGGCGCAGTCGACGTAGCCCATGACGGAGTGGTAGCGGTTGTCGCCGTTCATCGCCAGGCACACCGGGCCGCGGCCGCCGTGCAGGCAATGATGCGCCTCGCTGCGCACGTACCAGCAGCGGGTGAACTGCAGCAGGTTGCCGGCAACCGTGGCGCGGTTGCGGATCAGCGGCGTCGCCGTGATCGCCGCGGCCTCGCGCAGGCCGGCCAGCGCCGGTGTGGCCAGGGCCTCGTGCTCGGCGAGCTGCGTCAGCGTCGTCATCGCGCCGATGCTGAGCCCGCCGTCGGCCTCGACCGTGACGCCGGCCAGCTCCCGCCCGAGCGGCAGCAGGTTGACGACCTCCTTCGGCGTGACGAGGCGCTCCTTCATCCGATCGACGAGGTCGAGGCCGGCGGCCTTGACGATGGTGTCGGGTCGGGCGGCGGCGGCGGCGGCTTCCTGCAGGGAATGGGGGATGACGTAGGTGAACTCTCGCATCGCTCACTCCTTGCTGGCCAGGGCGGCCAGGACCTTGTCGGGGCTGATGGGCAGGTGCCGGACCGGGACACCGAGCGCGTGGAACACCGCGTTGGCGATCGCCGCCGGTGCCGCCACCGAAGGCGGCTCACCGAGCCCGACGGCGCCGACGTTGGTGTGACCGTTGGCGATCGACATCATCACGCAGTCGAGCTCCGGCAGATCTTTCGGGCCGGCGATCTTGTAGCGCAGGAAGTCGCCGTTCAGCATGCGGCCGCTCTTCTGGTCCATGATCCGTTGCTCGTGCAGGGCGAAGCTGACGCCCTGGATCATGGCGCCGAGCACCTGGCTCTCGGCCTGCTTCTTGGCGATGACGAGGCCGCAGTCCTGCACGCCGAGCATGCGCACGACGCGCACGATGCCGGTCCAGGAGTCGATCTCGACTTCGGCGAACTGACAGCCGCAGACGCCGTCGTGGAACGGGTCGCTCTTGTAGTTGGGGAAGCGTTCGCCGCGGGCCTCGATCGGGTTCGGGCCGATCAGCTTGCAGGCGTCGGACCACGACAGCTGGGCGGTGCCGCTGCCGAGCCTGCCGTCCTTGCAGACGACCTCGGACTCGGGCACGCCGAGGTGTTGGGCAACCAGGCCGAGGAGCTGCGCCTTGGCGAGGAACGCGGCGTGACGGAACACTGGCGCCAGGCTCGGTGTCGACGTGCTGCCGCCGGCTCCCGGGCCCGATGGGTCGGAGGTGTGGCCGCTCGTGGCCTTGACGAGGGCGGTGTCGATGCCGAGCTCCTCGGCGGTCAGCACCGCCATCACCGTCTTGAGGCCGGTGCCGACGTCCTGGGCGCCGCTGCGCGATTCGACGCGGCCGTTCTGGTGGATGCGGCAGATCGCACCGTGGGGCGGTCGGCCGTGGCCGCCCATGCCGCCCCAACGCGCGCTCGCCAGCCCGACGCCGCGCCGCAGCCGCGCGCCCTTCGCGTTCTCACGCCCGCGCGCCTTCTGCCAGCCGAAGCGGGCAGCGCCGAAGCGCCACTGATCGCAGCGCGTCTGATCGGCGTCGTTGAGCAGCCGGAACTCGAGCGGATCCAGCCCGGCCTTCTTGGCCAGTTCGTCGAGGAACAGCTCGGCGCCGAAGAACCCCTGCGGGTGACCCGGAGCCCGCATCGGCCGCGCCGGGTCGGTGTCGGCGGCGATGTCCTTGTGCTGGCGCCGAACCTTCGCGCCCGAGGTGTACGAGGTCGGCGCCGCGACGCCGCCGCCGCGACCGGTGAAGCCGGGGCCGCCGAAGCTGCGCCAGTCCCACGCCGTGATCTTGCCGTTGGCGTCGGTGCCGGCGCGGACCTGCATCAGGGCGGCCGGGCGGTTGCCGGTCGTGGTGTGTTCTTCGAAACGATCGAGCATCAGCTTGACCGGCGCCTTGGCGGCGCGGGCGAGCAGGGCCACGGCGAGCCCTTCGACGCCGGCGTTGAACTTGCTGCCGAAACCGCCGCCGACGAACTCGGCGTGAATCGTGACCGACGCATCGATGCCCTGGCCCTGCAGCGCGCGGGTCAGCTCGTTGCGGCAGCCGAAGGTCGCCTGCGTGCTGAGCCAGACGTCGAGGTCGTCACCGTCCCATTTGGCCACGCCACCATGGGTCTCCCGCGAACTGTGGGTCTGGACCTCGGTACGGTAGGTGGCGTCGTGGCTCTGCGCGGCGGTCTGCAGCGCCTGGTCGACGCCGTCGTCGGCCGGCCACGGCTCGTCGATGTGGCCTTTGGCATCGAGCAGCGGCGCGTCGGGGGACTGCAGGTAGTCGACGGTGTGCTCCTGGCGATCGAACGCGGCGCGGATCCGCTCGATCGCGTCGCGCACGAGGTCGAGGTTCTTGCCGGCGACCGCTGCCAGCGCGTCGCCGACGAACCTGATCTTGTCGCCGACCCGCTTCAACGGCACGACCGCGCTGATGCCGGGCATGCCCTCGGCCTCGCTGAGCTCGAGCGTGGTCAGCACGCCGCGGGCGATCGGCGCGCGCAGGATCATCGCCTGCTGCAGGCCCGGGAACGTCATGTCGTAGGCATAGCGGGCCCGGCCGCTGGCCTTGGCCACGCCGTCGACGCGTTCGATGTCGGTGCCGACGACCCGGTGGCTGGTGTCGACGTCCCACGGCGGCGCGTCGCGATCCGGGACCGGGACCGTCCGCTTCTCGATGCGGTCGGGCTGGCCGCCGAGGCCCTTGTAGCCGACGGCGATCTCGACCTCGCCGGCGCGCGTGCCGGGCTGCGGTTGTCGGCTGCTCATCGTCCACCTCCCGCGGTGCGTTCGATCGCTTCCATGACGCGACCATAGGTGCCGCAGCGGCAGAGGTTGCCGGACAGGTCGTGCACCATCTGCTCGCGGGTCGGGTGGCCGTGCTTCTGCAGACAGGCGAGCGAGGTCATCACCATGCCCGGCGTGCAGAAGCCGCATTGCATCGCATCGCACTTGCTGAACGACTCGACCAGCGGGTGCACGGCGTCACCTTCGCTGAGACTCTCGATGGTGGTGATGTCGTGGCCGACCGCGTCCATCGCCAGCATCAGGCAGCTGTTGATCGGCGCGCCGTCGAGGTGGACGGTGCAGCCGCCGCAGGCGCCGCGGTCGCAGATCTTCTTGGCGCCGGTCAGGTCGAGGCCGTCGCGCAGCGCGTCGAGCAGCGTGGTGCGGGTCTCGACCTCGAGCTGGCGGGCTTTGCCGTTGATGCGCAGCTGGATCTCGTGCGTGCCGGGGCCGAAGGCCTCGGGCTCGGGCGGCGAGATCGCAGGCACGGCGGCGCCGAGGCCGGTGGTCGCCGCCGAGGCGATGGCGGTGCCCTTGAGGAACGTGCGGCGCGAGAGACCCTTCGCAGGGTCGTGAGGGTGGGTCATGGTCTCACCGGGGAACGGGATGACGCGGCCGGACCAGTGTAGAGGAGTCGAGGTCAGGTCTCCATGCCGTCTGCGGCTGGCGGTGCACGCACCCCGGTCTCGAAGATCGGGACCAGGGGGCGCCGGCTCGGGGAGTACCTGCACGTCGATCCACACATCGTGCGGAGCATCGTCGAGCGCGACCTGGACGGCCTGCTCGGATTCGTCCGGGCGATCAGAGATCGCATGGAGTGACCCTGGCCGGCGGCGAACGGCGTCGCCGGGGCTACTTGCCCTGCTTGCCCGCGTCGGTCGCCTTGGTGTCGGCCGCCTTGTTCGCCTCTTCGACCGCGTCCTTGCCCGACAGCGCTGCGGCGACGAAGGTCAGCGAGGCCTCGACGTTGCCCTTCATCTTCGGGCTGCTCCAGGCGTGGCCGCCTTCTTCGACCTCGCGGAACAGGTGCTTGTGGCCGTTCGCCTTCATCACCTTGCTGAGCTCCTGGTTGGGCTCGAAGAAGCCGTAGTGGTCGTCGGTGCCGGCGTCGAAGTAGATCTGCAGCCCCTTCAGCTCCTCGGGCTTCTTCGTCGCGACGATGCCGAGCGGCATGATCGCCTGCCACTTCGCCTTGTCGATCGGATCGCCGAGCTGTTCGGCGATGCCGCCGTGCAGGTAGCGCATCACCATGCTCTCGGCCATGCCCTCGAGATCGGCCGGATCGGCGGGCAGGATCGCGGCCGAGTGCACCGCGACGGCGCCGAACAGTTCGGGGTGGCGCAACGCGATCTTCAAGGCGCCGAAACCGCCGGCGCTGACGCCCATCAGGGCGCGTTGCTCACGCTTGTCGGACAGCGGGTGCTGCTTCGGCAATTCCGTCAGCAGGTCGGTGACGATGCAGTCCTCGACGTCGCCGATGCCCTCGCCGTTCATGTAGGTGGTGCGGCCGCGGCGTCCGGTCGAGGCGCGGAACACGACCAGCGCCATGTCCGGGATCTTGCCTTCGCCGCGCAGCTTGTCGAGCACTTCGGCGCCGCCGCGGCCGAGCACGTCGTTGGCGCCGCCGAAGCCGGGCAGCCACAGGATCCACGGATACTTCTTGTCCTTGTCGGCCTCGGCATCGTGGCCCTTCGGCAGCAGGATGTAGTAGGCGGCCTCGCCGCTCTGCATCTTCTTGCTGGCGAACGTGCCGTTGGCGAAGGTGAAGTTCTCGAGCTTGGGTGAGAGGAACTCGCGCGGACCGCGACCGCCACCGCGACCGTCGCGTTGGGCCGGCAGGGCGGCGAGCAAGGTCAGGGCGAAGAACAGTACGGACGTGGTTCGTTGCATATGGGTCCTCGTGCGGGGGCGCGGGATTCTCGACCGTGCCCGTCGCGGCGGCAACGACTGCGGTCTCTGGTGGCGGCGCAAGACAAAGCTGTTACCCGTCGGAGCGGTCGCCGTTGGCGGCCGCGGCTTCGGCACTGGCTGCGCGCGAGGTGTGGTCGTGCAGGATGGCGACCGTGTCACCGTGCCGCCGCAGCACCAGCGAGAAAAAGCCGGCGTCGGGTTTGGCGCGGTCGAGTTCGTAGCGGCCGAGCAGCAGCGCGTGGTCGTCGCCGAGCGGCTGGAAGTCGAGCACGTGGAAGGTCAGCACGCCACGCGCCGCCGCGGTCGGGTAGCCGCGCTCGTAGTTGGCGAGCAGGTCCTGCTGGCCGCGGGTCAGGCCACCGCTGCCGAGGAATGTGAGCTCGGGGCCGGGCCAGTAGGTGGCGACGAAGGCGCGCAGGTCGCCGCGGTTCCATTGCTCGGCCTGCTCGTTCAGCACGCGTTCGCATTGTCCGCGCGTGAGCGGGCCGGCGTGGCAGGCGGTCATGGCGCCGGCGAGGAACGGAGCGAGGAGCTGGTGGCGAGGGCGCTTCATCTCGGCAATCGAAGCGACCGGGATGGTCGCGGCAAGGGCTGTCGTCGCCGGTCGGCGGCTCCACGCGCGGGCCACAATGGTCGTGGAAGAACCTGGAGGTTCCGACGATCTCGGCGACGAGACCGGCGCCATGCCCCGAGCCACCCACGACGTGCGGCGCAAGTTCCGTCGCGGCCGGGGCAAGCGCAGCCGGTCGCCGCCAAGCATCGCCGCCGCTGCCAGCCAGTCCGCCGATGCCCCGTGAGCACGCGTTGCCAGGCTCGTGCCGAGGATCTCGTCGGCATGGACCGTGACCACTTCGATGCTCGAGCGAGCAGGCAACAGTTGAAGTTGCCGTAGTCGAAGCCGCCGATCCGCCTGCCGATCAGCGTAGCCCGACCACGCCGCGCATCGCAGCGGTCGCCGCCAACCCGCCCGGGACGCTGGCATCGAGCACCAAGGCTTGGAAGTAGAGCGGCAGGCCGGCGAACGCCGACGACGCCGGCATCACCACTGGCCAGGTCGCCACGCCGCCGAGGTTGGCCAGGAACTGGATGATGTCGTTGCCGACGTAGGCCGTACAGCCCGTGAAGCCGAACGGCGACAGGTCGAGCGGCAGCGGAAAGACGCCGGCGAGCAGCGTGTTCGACAGCGACACGACGCCGATCGGGATGCTGAACGCCGGATGCAGGTCAGCGACGACGAGGTCGAAGGTGTCGTTGGTCCAGGGCAGCGAGGCGGGCTCGGGTGCGAGCGTCGGCACGCCGACGCCACCGGCACAGCCGACGCCGAACGACGTCGCGGTGGCGAGGTGGTCGGTCGCGTAGGCCATCGTCTGCCCGGCGTGCGAAACCACCCGGTGCGCCACCGGGTCGTGCACGAATGCCAGTGCCAGGGGCGGCCCGGCGGTCACGGGCAAGCGCTGGATCCAGTCGTAGCCGTCCCACTCCCAGGTCTCGGAGTCGTAAGGCTGCCCACCCTGCAGTACGAGCAGGCGCCGGTCGGCGTCGTAGACCATGCCGGCGCGCTCGCGCGCGGTGGGGCCGTGTGCCGGCGAGAGCAGCGTCCAGTCGCCGTTGTCCCAGGCCCAGGTCTCGCCCGAGAGCCCGGTCGCGGTGTTGCCGCCGAAGCCAATGAGGCGACCGGTCGCGTCCGCGGCGAGGCCGTGGTTGAAGCGGGCGACAGGCACCGTGGCCGGCGCGAGCTGCGTCCAGCCGACGCCGTTCCACTCCCAGGTCGCGTCATCGCGCACCGTGCCCGCGAGTTGCCCGCCCCACAGGATGATGGTGCCGCGAGTGGCGTCGAAGGCCATCGCGTGACCGAAGCGCGCGGGTGGTTGCCCGCTGGGCGTGACGTCGCTCCAGGCTCCGCTGGCCCACACGTGCGTGCCCGCCACCGGCCACGACTGCGTCACGAGTTCCTGCCGCAGCGGATCGCGACACAGCGGCCCGACGCAGTACGGCGGCGAGGCGGCGCCGACGCTGTAGGTGGCGCCGTCCCAGAGGTAGGTGTAGACCCGGTGGCGGATCACCGTTCGTCCCGCGACCGGGTCGAATGCGCCGCCGGTATCGGTGGTCGGTACCTGGTTGTCGTGCGACCACCACAGCGAGTACTCCGGGTCCCAGCGCCGGAGGTCCTGCTGGAACAGCACCGTCGTGCCGATCGTGAAGCGGCCGCCGTGCAGCAGCACGCCGTGGATGCCTGCGGTGGTCATGGCCGCGGTCTGCCGCCCGTTACCCGACAGCAGTTGCGTCCAGGTCGCGCCGTCGTAGGCCCAGGTGTCGTTCAGGGTCGTGGCACCGCTCGACTCGCCGTCGGCGGCGATCACGCGCGACGTCGCGGCGTCGTAGGCCATGCCGAAGTTCCAGCGCGCCGGCGGCGACGCGACGGGCGACGTCTGGGTCCACGTTCCCGCGACGCCGTCGTACTCGTACGTCTGGTTCACGATCGTCGGCCCGGCGAGCGTCTGGCCACCGAACGCGACCGCGACGTTGCGGCCCGGATCGAACACAACCTCGTGGTTGCGCCGCGCCGGCAGCGGCACGCTTGGCGTCAGCAGGGTCCAGGCCCCGCCGTCCCACGACCACTGGTCGCCGACGACCGTGGTCGGGGTGCGGCCGCCGTGGAGCATGACCGCCCCGGCGGCGCCGTCGAACCACATTGCCGCGCCATCGCGTGCGCTCGGCCCGGTCCCGACGTGCTGCGTCCAGTCCGTGCCGTCCCAGGTCCAGGTGTCCCCGAGATACGCAGGTGCCGCCGTCAGCCCGCCGAAGAGTACTGTGCGGCCGTGGTGCGTCGTGACGCGACAGACGATAGAGACCCTCCTGGGCCGAAACCGGCTGGCGCACGTCGCTCTCGATCAGCGGGAGCCAGTCCCGCCCCGGTAAGCGCCGAAGCGCCGGGTAGCAGGC